>JAEDOJ010000113.1 GCA_016302015.1 Oscillospiraceae bacterium
AGAAGATTGGGCAGGGAGTTAAATACACCGTGTAAGAGTATTCCAGAGATATCGTAAAGATCGCCAGCAGTTGGTTGAAGAAGAATCGATTTTCGATGGAATCCCACTTCAGAAGAATTGTCACATTGAGTCCCAATCCAAACTTCAGACCCTTGGAAGTGATAAAGGCATCTGCATCATGTGCTTTTTCCTTGGCTTTATAACGTTTTGCTACATCTTCGTTCCAGGGCTTTGAGAAAGTTTTTTCATCATCAGCGCCTTTAATGGTTCTTATAGCCCTCTTGATTTTATCGAAAGCTTCCGCATTGTCACCGCCCAATGGACTATTGAGCTCTTTTTCCTGGAATGTTGTTTTATCCTGCTTTTCCAGATCACTTTCCGCACCGACACCGAAAAGGTTCAGGCCGATGGAGATCGCCAGTTCCAATCCGTTGGTGGAGATGCTGACAAAGTCTGTGATGCCTAACTCAATCTCCGGGAGATTGATCTCACCATCTGCGTTATATTCGCTCATCGGGCTATTCGCGTTCGCCGAATTAAAGCCGGCTGACTTTAACAGGCTGGGATCGCTCACATCCCGTGCACTGTAGGTGGCGGAATAGGAGGAAACATTTCCCAGGCGAGAGGATTCCACACCGGTCAGATACTCCTCCGGCACCGACCGAAGTCCATAGGTGGAAGACTCTGGTGTCTCCCGCACACAGAGTGTAAAGGTGTCATTTTCCCCCATGGAGCTGAGGTAGTTGGCAACTCTCTCTTTTCCTATATTGGTCAGCTGACCATCGGTGGTCACCTCACCGACGGGATAATGGTCACCAAGAGCAGTACCGTCCAGATAAATTGGCTGGGGGTCTGTGAACTCGGTACCGGGATAGGGATTGCCTCTCCAGTCGGGCGCCCATGTGATAATCTTGGTATCCTCATCAATGGTGGCGGGGTTGAAATCACCACCCAGCGGGATGTCAACGAAAGAAATGACGGATGCTTTTGCCTGATACATCAGCTTACCGCTGCCGGTACCGTTGTGGTTGATGTAGCGGTAACCCAACTGCTCATCGCTCATGGTGTTGCGGACAGAGTTGGAAGTGACAGCTGTGACCACGGCGGGAATGACCTCCGCGGTGTCTTCGCTGCTGGCGCCGGCCGGAACCACAAGGCACCGCGGCAGCATGGAGTAATACACCTTCAATACAATCTGGTGGTACTTGCCGTCCGCCCCCAGTCTGGGAGCCAGCTGAGTAATGGTGTAGTTCTCGTTTGTCAGGGAGGGCAGCACATAATAGGTACCGGTATTGGTATCCTCGGAATATTCATACTCGTCGTCAGCCGGAACAAATGCGCCGGTGGTTGGATCAATGGTGCCATTCACCACGCCGTCGTCGTTCAGGTCGATGTAGCGCTCAATACGGGAAATGGTAGCCACCATGGTGTTTTCGCCGGTAACATAATCCGCGTCGTAGTAATAGAAAGTAATGTTATCATCGAGGAACAGGTTGGCAGGGATGGGAATATCCTCATTGCCCGCATAGGCAATGCCGTTGATCAGGATCAAATCATCCTCGTCCAGATGGAAGTTGATGGACCTGATATTTTTCAACTTAATTTTTGTCCCGTAAAGGCTTCCGTTGTCTTCGTTGCTGAACATATCTTGCGTCAGCATTCCGATTTTCTCATCGCTGAAGCCGTCGTTTCCATCGGAGAAATCCCAGGTAACCTCACGGTATTCATAGGTTATACCATAGGTCATGTCGTTCTCATTCAGGGGCGGGTTGTTGCGGAGAGCCTTCTCCCAGATGTCCTTCCAGGTGGCATCAATCTGAGCAGGGTCGATAGTAGTATTGTCATCTTCACTGATTCGCGGCACAGAGGGGGAAATCTCCAGAGAGAAATTCTGCTCCCGGTCCATAACCACGTTGATATAGCCCTGCTTTTTGGAGGCGTCTTTTGCGGACATCAGCAGTGTCAGCGTGCCAGGACCGCTGACAGGAATGTTCGATGTTATCTCATCGTCCTCATCAAGATATATGTTTGACGGATTCTCCGAACTGAAGAAGAGGGATTTATTGTTCAGTCCGCCGTTGGCCTGGCTTGCGAAGGTGTAGGCACTTGCTACATCATTGCGGGATACCTGGACCTGAGAATTGTTATAGAGCTTGGACCCGTCATCCGTTGTACCGCCTTTTCCTTGTATCAGTTCGATCTTCGGCTTGATGCTATTATGAAGATCAGCGGCGTATGCCTGCAGGTAATCATCATCCGCCGTGAAGATACGTACAATAGGCAGATTTATAGTGCGGCGGGTCAGGAAGCCGTTCAGCAGCTGAACGGTGCAGCGTGCGTCACCCTGTGGCGAGCCGCCGGTGTAATGCTGGCGGAACTCCAGCTTATTGGTGTTTCCCAGACCGAAGGTGTTGGCATAGAATTCCCACACGTTGTCGCCGGGCCTGGAGTTTATTTCGGTATATTGATCACCTGCGGCGGGTGAGAACAGCACGTTGGATCGGTCATCCCCCCCAAACCAACCGCCGGCGCTGCTATCAGAGCAGCTATTGGCGTTGATGGTCACGCTGCTGTACCGGTCCCGGAGGTTGGTGAGCTCCATGCTCATGTTGCCGCCTCTCTCCGTGACAAGTGCCCAGCCTGTGGACCCATAACGGTATCCGCCGCTCCACATGGATTTGGCATTAGCCACATAGCCCTCTATGTCGTCGGACTCTCCGGGGATCTTTGCACCACTGTAATTGCTGACATCCTCGCTGGCCAGGGCGGCGTTGTCGGTCCACCAGGATTTACCGCCATGCGCTATACCGAAAGACAGCGCACCGGGATAGGTGTATGTATACGTACTGATTCCGTTGTCTGCGCTGTCCAATAAGCCGTCTGCGATGTATTCACCCTGAATGTTCTCACCGGGCGATACATAGGATGCAGTCACACTGCCGCCTGCCGGAACGATAGCAGAGGTGTTTCCCACAGCGCCGGTCAGATCCTCTTCATCCGGGGAGTACAGTGCGGTGGCAAGATTCACATCTCCGGTGCTCTCGCAGGAGTTATAAAGGTAGACGGTAATGGTGTCCTTCCCCTCCAGCAGCGTGCTTCCGCCGCCGCCCTTGGCGGCAGTCAGCTTCACGGTAAAGGACAGTTCGCTGTCCTCCTGCTTCAATGGAATACCGTCATTCACCAGAGAGATCTCAATATACGTATAATCCAGATCGGACGGGAAGATCGCCGTGCCGCTGCTGACAGCATAGTCGACTCCGGCAATTGCGGTGTCGTTCTCCGTTGTGTAGTCCACACCGGTCACGTACTGCAAGCCTTCGCTTTCACGCGTCAGAGGAATGCGGACAGTTCCGGCGGCTTTGTCCGCCCAGATCTCCGTCTCGGCAAACCCCATAGCGCTGGGGAGCTCCTCCTCGTCATCCTCAATGGCAATGGAAGCTGTGCAGGCGCTGGAATAGACTTCCGCACCGCGGGCTTCCACGACGATAGCATTGACTACCTCTGCGCACTCATGCAGATCGTCGTCCAGAGCTTCTAAAGTGATCTCTTTTTCCCACTCACCATCGGCAAAGACCACCAAGAAGGGATAGCTGTCATATTCATCGCCGTCGAATTTAATAATGGAGTCGGTACGGGTGTGGTCATCCACAAAATCTTCGGGCATGATGGGTGGGATGTCATCCACTTCGGGCTCGTAAACCTCACCCTTCCAGCTTTCGGAGCAGTACTTGACCCCGTTGACTTCATAGAAACAACGGAAGTCATAGGTGTAATTTTCATCCGAAACAAGATGCAACAGTTCCGGAGACATGACCATCTCCGCGTCCGTGGCATCCTTGATGTCCGACCATCTCTGTACATAAGAATTATAGAGCTTGATCTGCATCTGCCACTGATAGCTGTCTGCGTCCTTTACCGGAGCTACAAGTGTCTGGGTAATCACATTCTGAACATCGGGGTCTTCTTCAGAAGATTCTCCCGTCTCGGTCAATGTGGTAATGGCTCCGCCGACACGGATGATTTCCCCCGTGCCGCCCAACGCCTGATACTGGGCAATGGGCCATGGGTCTTCCACACTCACCTGATAATCCTTCGTTCCTGCCGCATTGGCATAGGAAATCCGGTCTTCCTCGATCTGTGCCGCAGCGGGAACCAGGACGACCACCGCTTCCGCACGGCCCTCCGTGCCGCCCAGACGGTACAGGGTCAGAGTACCCTTTTCCGCGCCGTCTGTGGCGCCTTCCTTCAAATTGACCTGTGTCTCCCTGAAGGCAAAAACACCATACGGATATGCTTCCTCCCACTCTGCCTGGGATTTACTGTCGACCACATTGCCATCCGCGTCCACGATGGTAATATTACCGTTCTGCTCCTGGACTACGGCGCCAAATGCCGGTGAGACAAACTGGACGGAGAGCGTTACCGTCAAGAGCAACGCCATGAATCTTTTCATCCATTTGTGTTCCATTTCGTTTCCCTCCTTGGTTGCTGGATCCTTCTGCCGGGTAACATCCAGCTATGCATGAATTGATCTTATATTTCGCCCTCTCGCGGGAACAGCCCATATCGTCAATCCAACGGATGGTCCGCCCATCTGTGGCTGCAGACTTCCAGACTGCTTCATCACGCGGGCTTCAAAGCGTGGGCTATGCAAACCGGGACGCATATTCAACAGCATGGTACTGCCATTATGCCATTCCACCTGGAGAACATAACGCTTTTGTGCTGACATGACCTGGCGGGAGGCCTCATCATCATCGTCATCTTCCTATACACAAAAAAACGCCACAATATAATAAAATTATACAGTGACGTTTTTGAATTGTGTAGGGTAATGATTACCCCAATTTACCGGCTACAATGATGAGCTTTTTATGAATCCGGACAATGCCTGCCGTTTATTCCGCCCTTCTCCACCCAGTCCTAACTTCTCATAGACAACGTTCAAACGGTTGTTTACAGACTTCACGGAAACGTTCAAAATCTCGGCGATCTCCCGACTGCTCTTGCGCTGGGATGCCAGACGGGCGATCTCCAGTTCCCGCTCCGTCAGACCGTACTGCACCAAAAGGTTATGTTCCTGCCGGTTGTTCTCACGTCCGGTGCGGAATCCGGCAGCGAGAGTATGTAATTTTTCCCGGTCTTCACCCTTCACCAGCTCGTCCAGCAGCTTGTCCAGACAAGGATCGCTCTCGGCAAAAGGTAACAGGATACCGTCCGGCTGCGCCAGGGACCACGCCTCACTAAGCGCCTGCCGCGCGGCCGATTCCTTTCCGAGATGCATCATCGCCACGGCGTTTTGC
>JAEDOJ010000114.1 GCA_016302015.1 Oscillospiraceae bacterium
CGGAGAATTTCTCCATATACTCGGACATATCAATCCGCACCAGATTGTTTTCGTCATCAAAGAGGGCTTCCGCCAGGGTCTTCGCCAGCTCGGTTTTGCCAACGCCGGTGGGCCCTAAGAAGAGGAAGGAACCCAGAGGACGGTTGGGATTCTGAATGCCCGCCCGGCTTCTCAGAATGGCCTCCGATACCGCCTTCACCGCCTCGTCCTGACCTACCACCCTGCGGTGGAGCACCTCTTCCAGATGGAGAAGCTTATCCCGCTCCCCCTCCACCAGCTTGGCAACGGGAATGCCTGTCCACCGCTCCACAATCCGGGCAATTTCCTCCTCGGTCACTTTATCCCGCAAAAGATTGCTCTGCTTTGCGTTTTGGGCAAGCTGTTCCTCATGCGCCAACTGCTTCTGAACCTCCGGCAGCTCCCCATATTTCAGCCGGGCGGCAGTTTCCAGATCGTAGGACTGCTCCGCCCGCTCGATTTCGGCGCCAAGCTGCTCGATCCGCTCCCGAAGCTGCTGTACCTTTCCGATGGCGTTCTTCTCGTTCTCCCACTGGGTCTTCATGGCATTGAACTTCTCCCGGGCTTCCGCCAGCTCCTTCCGCAGCTCCGTCAGTCTGCCCTGAGAAAGCTGGTCTGTTTCATTTTTCAGCGCCGCTTCCTCAATTTCCATCTGGATGATCTTCCTGCGGATCACGTCCAGCTCCGTGGGCATGGAATCCATCTCCGTCCGAATCAGGGCGCAGGCCTCGTCAATCAGGTCAATGGCCTTGTCCGGCAGAAAACGATCCGTGATATAGCGGTCTGACAGGGTGGCTGCCGCAATGATGGCCGGGTCGGTGATCTTTACCCCGTGGAAGACCTCATACCGCTCCTCCAAGCCTCGAAGAATGGCAATGGTATCCTCCACCGTAGGCTCCTGCACCAGCACCGTCTGGAACCGCCGCTCCAATGCCGGGTCTTTTTCAATATATTTCCGGTATTCATCCAGGGTGGTTGCGCCGATGCAGTGCAGCTCCCCCCGGGCCAGCATGGGCTTGAGCAGATTGCCGGCGTCCATGCTGCCCTCGGTTTTTCCTGCCCCCACAATGGTATGCAGCTCGTCAATGAACAGCAGGATTTTCCCGTCGGAGTTCTTGACCTCATTGAGGACGGCCTTTAACCGCTCCTCAAACTCCCCCCGATACTTGGCGCCGGCAATCAGCGCGCCCATATCCAGGGAGAAAATTGTCTTATCCTGGAGGGATTTGGGCACATCTCCACGGACAATCCGCTGGGCAAGCCCTTCCGCAATGGCCGTCTTGCCCACGCCGGGTTCGCCGATCAGCACAGGATTATTCTTGGTTTTTCTGGACAAAATACGGATCACGTTCCGGATTTCATCGTCTCTGCCGATGACCGGGTCGGTCTTTTTCTCTCTGGCCTTCTTCACCAGATCCGTGCCGTATTTTTCCAGCGCCTCATAGGTGCTCTCCGGGTTGTCGGTGGTCACCCGGGCGCTGCCACGAATGGCCTGCAGGGTCTGCAACACCCGCTCCTTGGTAATACGGTATTCCTTGAACAGGTTGGCTACCGTGTCGTCCGCGGTATCCACCATGGCAAGGAACAGATGCTCCACGGAAACATAGTCATCCCGCATGGAGGTCCTGCTCTTCTGCGCCTCCGCCAGCAGACGGTCGACCCCTCTGGAAATATAGAACTGATCCGCCTCCCGGCCGGAGCCGGTCACTGCCGGCAGCTTGTTTACCGCCGCCTCGGTTGCGGCTTCAAAGCTTTCCAGAGAAACCTCCATCTTTTTCAGTAATTGGGGAATCAGGCCCCCTTCCTGCCGCAGCAGGGCCAGCAAAATATGGCTCTGCTCAATCTGCTGGTTCTGATGCTCCGACGCCAGCGTCTGGGCGTCCCGGATGGCTTCCAGGGATTTCTGAGTAAATTCATTAGGATTCATATGCATGCTCCTTCCTTGCGTTAGCACTCTCGTCATTAGAGTGCTAACTCTTTTTTCTACATCATATCACCCTTTCCTGAAAAGTCAATCGATTCCCGTCGATTTTGTGTAAAGGATTTGTGAATTTTTCTCAGAGTTTTTTCACGAAGAGGCAGCGGATGGCGTTGAGAACCGCCAGGATCATCACGCCCACATCCGCAAAAATTGCCAGATACATATTGGCGATGCCCACAGCCCCCAGCCCCAGACAGGCAAACTTCACCGACAGGGCAAAAATAATATTCTGGTAGACGATTCCCATGCATTTTCTGGAGATTTTCAGCGCCTTGGCCACCTTCATGGGATCATCGTCCATGAGCACCACATCCGCCGCCTCGATAGCCGCGTCGGAGCCCATGGCTCCCATGGCGATGCCGATGTCCGCCCGGGAGAGGACGGGCGCGTCGTTGATGCCGTCCCCTACAAAGGCCAGTTTTTGCTTCCCCGGCTTGTTCCGCAAAAGCGCTTCCACCTTGTCCACCTTATCGGCGGGAAGCAGCTCGCTGTAAACCTCATCAATTCCCAGAGAAGCCGCAACCTGGTCCGCAACCTGTTTCCCGTCTCCCGTCAGCATCACGGTTTTGGAAATTCCCGCCCTCTTCAGCGCCTTCACCGCTTCTGCGGAATGGGGTTTTTCCACATCGGAGATCACAATATGACCCGCATACGTTCCCTCCAGGGCGATATGGATGATCGTACCGGCGTGGCTGCAGTCCCGGCAGGCAACGCCCAGCAGCTTCATCAGCTTGTCATTGCCCACCGCAACCGCAACGCCGTCCACCCTTGCGGTCACGCCCTTTCCGCTGAGTTCCTGAATATTTTCCACCCGGGAACGGTCAATTTCTCTGCCATAGGCACGCTGGAGGCTTTTACTGATGGGATGGGAGGAGGCGCTCTCCGCCAGAGCGGCGTACTCCAGCAGTTTTTCCTTCTCCACGGCGGAATGGTGGATACCGTTCACCTCAAAGACCCCCCGGGTCAGGGTGCCGGTTTTATCAAACACCACCAGACCGGTTTTGGACAGGCTCTCCAGATAGTTGGAGCCCTTCACCAGAATGCCCTCCCGGCTGGCGCCGCCGATGCCCGCAAAGAAGCTCAGCGGAATGCTGATGACCAGAGCGCAGGGACAACTGATGACCAGGAAGGTCAGCGCCCGGTAGATCCACACGCCCCACTGGGGGGAAAGTCCCAAAAACAGCAGGCGGATCACCGGAGGAACCAGCGCCAGAGCCAGAGCGCCGCAGCAGACCGCCGGGGTATAGACTCTGGCAAATCTGGAGATAAACCCTTCGGATTTGGATTTGCGGGAGCTTGCGTTCTCCACCAGATCCAGAATTTTGGAGGCGGTGGATTCTCCGAATTCCTTTGTGGTACGGATTTTCAGAACCCCGGTCATGCTGATGCACCCGCTGATGACCTCATCGCCTATATCGGCCTCTCTGGGCAGGCTTTCCCCGGTCAGGGCGCTGGTATTCAGGCTGGAATTCCCCGCGACAATCACGCCGTCAATGGGAACCTTTTCACCGGGCTGTACCACGATGATGCTTCCCACCTCCACCTCGTCAGGATCCACCTGTACCAGCTTCCCGTCCTGCTCCATATTGGCATAGTCCGGGCGGATGTCCATTAAATTGCTGATATTGCGGCGGCTCTTGCCCACCGCATAGCCCTGAAACCATTCGCCGATCTGATAAAACAGCATCACGGCAATGGCTTCCAGATACTCGCCGTTTTCGTAGATGGCCAGCGCCATGGCGCCCACCGTGGCCACGGCCATCAGGAAATTTTCGTCAAAGACCTGCCTGTTGGCAATTCCTTTGACCGCCTTCCGCAGAATATCATAGCCGATGATAAAATAGTCGGCCAGATAACAGGCAAAACGAAGCCACCGTCCCGCAGAGGGAAACAGAAACTGATCCAGTTTCGCAAATACCGACCCGTCCGCAAATTGCAGCCCCAGCAGAATCCCCGCGCTGATCAGAATCCGTCTCATCATGTTCTTCTGCTTTTTCGTCATGCCGTTTTCCTTTCTGCCGATGGTCAGAAGCAGACCGGCAGAAATCAGTATGACCACCGCCAGCAGGCCGTTTACAATCCACTCACCCATCTTCTTCTCTCCTCCCGTGGGGAATTACAGGTAGATCTCGCAGTCGTCTTCCACCTTTTTGCAGTTTGCCAGAACCTTCTGCATGACCGCCTTTCCATCCGCTCCGTCCTCAAATTCCACAGTCATTTTCTGGGTCATAAAATTCACCACAGCGCTGCGGACGCCCTCCGTATTCCCGGCGGCACGCTCCATCTTGTTGGCGCAGTTGGCGCAGTCCACTTCGATCTTGTATGTCTTTTTCATGGAATTTTCTCCTTTTCATTTTTCGATTAAACGCTTGCTTAATCGTTCTGTCTGTAGTATAATTTGAAAAACCGGCAATGTCAACGCTTTTCGGGCACTCCGTTCCAAACGGGCGAAAAGCATTTCCGATTGGGCGAAAAAGGAGGAAACACCATGGAAAAGACCGTATTGCCCCACGATCACGGCGGCGGAGACGTCTCCCAGCTTGTGGAAGGTCTGTCCCATGAGGAGGATTTTCAAACCGTGGCAGAGCTTTTCAAGCAGCTCGGCGACGCCACCAGAGTTCGCATTTTCTGGCTGCTATGCCACTGCGAGGAATGCGTGATCAATCTTTCCGCCCTGCTCCATATGTCCAGTCCCGCGGTATCTCACCATCTTCGTGCCCTGCGGGGCAGCGGCCTCATCGTCAGCCGCCGGGACGGCAAGGAGGTCTATTATCAGGCGTCGGATACCCCCCAGAGCCGTCTGCTCCACCAGATGATCGAACAGGTGCTGGAAATTGCCTGTCCCAGGTTTCACGAGGTGAAACTTGACCGGGAGCAACTGACGGAGTATCAGGCGGGACAGGTTGAGCTCGTCCGAAAAATCCATCAGCAGCTCATCGAGCATATGGATCAGCGGATCACCATCGAGGCGCTGGCAAAGCAATACCTGATGAATCCCACCACCTTAAAGGCATTGTTCAAGTCCGTCTACGGAACCTCCATTGCCGCCCACATCAAGGAGCATCGGATGGAGGAGGCGGCACGACTGCTTCGGGAGACGGAGCTGAGCGTTGCGGAAATCGCCGGAAAGGTGGGCTATGACAGCCAAAGCAAGTTCACAACGGCCTTTAAGGCTGCCTTTCAGACCCTTCCCAAGGAATATCGGAAAAAAAATCACCCGGCGCTGTAGCGCCGGGTGAGACTGTTGAAAAAGAGTCAGATTCGCACAAGCCAAAGCCTCCCCTGTGTAAGGGGAG
>JAEDOJ010000115.1 GCA_016302015.1 Oscillospiraceae bacterium
ATGTCCTTCTCCTCGCCGGCGGTCATGCCGACCACCTGCTCCTCAAAGCCGGGGATGAAGCTGCCGGAGCCAAGCTTCAGCTCATACTTCTCGCCCTTGCCGCCTTCGAACGGCACGCCGTCCTTGAAGCCTTCAAAGTCGATCACAGCGGTATCGCCCATCTGCGCCGCACGGTCAACGGTGGAAATCTGCGCCACATTCTGCGCCATACGGTTCAGCTCCGCGTCCACATCCTCAGCGCTGACGGCGACCTCTGCCTTGGCAACCTCAAGACCCTTGTACTGACCCAGAGTGACCTCGGGATACAGGTCGGTGTCGATGGTCATGGTTACGGTACCGGCATCGTCAATGTCCATCTTGGAAACCTGGGGACGACCCACGGGCTTCATATCCTGGGTCAGAACGGTTTCCTTATAAATGTCGGAGAACATCTCCTCGATGGCGTCCTCAACAAAAACATTCTTGCCGTAGATGCTCTCTACCATCTTGCGGGGAGCCTTGCCCTTGCGGAAGCCGGGCAGAGCGATGTCCTTGCGAACCTTCATATAAACCTTGGTGATGACGGGTTCCAGCTCTTCGCGGGTGATCTCCACGGTAACCTTTGCGCGGATGGCTTCTTTCTCGACGTTTTTCACATTCATGGTTGAATCCTCCTATGTTCTGTGCCCATTGGCACATATATATTAGATAGCCGATATATTTTATCAGATGTTTTCGGAAAATACAAGCTATTTTTTACGCTATTTCAGGCAAATCGGGCGAAATTTCAGAAAATCCGCCGCACACAGCCGGAAGTCCACCCCGTCACGCAGTCCCTCAATGGCCAGCTTGTGGCTGTCCCCATGGAGGTGGCCGTAGCAGCAGAGGCTGACCCCGTACTCCTTCAGCAGCGCCAGAATCTCCGGGCACTCATAGCCCCGATACCGGGGAGGATAATGGAGGAAGCAATATTTCTCCCCCTCTCCCGCCGCCTTCAGAGACGCCTCCAGCCGGAGCAGCTCCCGCTTGAAAATCTTGTCGTTGTGGCTGCCGGCCTGGGCGTCCTCTTCAAAAAACCACCCCCGGGTGCCGCAGATGGCGGTGCCCTCATAGTCGTAGGCATTGTTATTTAAGATCCACAGATTCTCAAAACCATTGGCCTGACAGAATTTGTAGAATTTGGAAGCCGTCGTCCACCAGTAGTCGTGATTTCCCTTGAGGATGATTTTTCTGCCGGGAATGGCGTTGATAAAGGCAAAATCCTCCCTTGCCCCCTCCAAGTCCAACGCCCAGGACAGGTCGCCCAGTAAAATCGTGGTATCCTGGGGCGTGATGACAGACAGCCCTTCCCGCAGCTTCTCGATATATCCGTTCCACACGCCGCCGAACACATCCATTGGCTTGTTTGCGCCGAAGGACAAATGCAGATCACCGATTGCGTAAAGCGCCATCCAGCGTCCCCCTTTCAGAAAAGTCTCAAAAGATTTTGATAAAAAATCTGATCCGTCAGTTTTTTCCCGAAGCCCTGCCGGACCAGCAGGTCATAGAGCTTCGTGTAGTCTGCCACGTTGGAAAATCCTTCGGGCAGCTTGTCGCAGCCGTCCAGATCGCCGCCCAGAGCCACGTGATCCTCGCCGCAGACGGATATCATATGATCCAGATGATACAGCAGGGTTTCCAGCCCCGGCGCCTCTCCTAAAAAGTGGGTGTACAGGTTCAGTCCCACCGTGCCGCCGGTTTCCCCAATGGCTCTGAGCTGGCTGTCGGTGAGATTTCTGCTGTGATCCCAGAGGCCGCGGCAGTTGGAATGGCTGGCAACCACGGGCTTTTCCGTAATTTCCATTAAATCCCAGAAGGCTTTCTCTCCCAAATGGCTGACGTCGATCAGAATATCCAGCTTTTGGGCAACCTTTACAAATTCTCTGCCCTGATCGGTCAGCCCACGGTCAGACTGATGCCAGCCTGCCAGGGCGTTATCCGCATTCCATGTCAGCGTGGCCATGCGGAAGCCCTCCCCGGCCAGAGAATACAGCCGCTCCGGGTCGCAGTGGATCACCTCCGCCCCTTCTATGGACAAAAGCGCCGCCCGCTTCCCGGCGTTCCACAGATCTTCCACCTCTGCCCTGTTCCGGGCGAAGGAAATCCGGTCAGAATTCCGCTCCACCTCCCGCCGCAGGCAGGCAAGGGGTTTTTCCAGCAGCGCCTGTGCGCCGTATTTCTCCTCTTCCGCCGTCCCCGCTGCGCTGCAAAAAGCAAACACCTGTGCATAAGCCCGGAAAGCCTCGGCTTTCCCAAGGTCGATGTGACAGGTGTTGTGCGGCAGAGCTTCTCCACGGAGCCACAGCTCATAGGCGGTATCGCAATGTCCGTCAAATAAGCAAATACTCACTGAAAAGCATCCTCCATATGTTGTATCACCGGCTTTTTCGTCTGCAGGCCGTCAGGAGCGTAGATTTCCACCACGTCGAACCGGGGCTGCTTCCCGGTGTCCTCCTGCTGCGCCAAATACATGGCGGCGGTCTGCTTCAGCCGTTCCTGCTTTCGCTGATCCACAAATTCCATGGCCTGTGCAAAATTCGGGCTTTTTCGCAGCTTGACCTCCACAAAAACCAGAAATTTTTTATTCTCCACGATCAGGTCAATTTCCCCAAACCGGCAGCGGTAATTGCAGGCCACCAGACGGTACTTTTTCTTCCGCAAAAATTCCGCCGCAAGGTCTTCTCCCCAGCGGCCCAGCAGCTCACTGTCCCTGCTTGGCATAGAACTTTTTCAGGAAGGTTTGGCGATGAATGGGGCAAGCCCCATGCTCTCGAAGGGCGTCATAATGCGCCCTTGTGCCGTAGCCCTTATGCACCTCAAATTTGTACTCAGGGTAGCGCTCCGCCATTTCCATCATATAATCGTCCCGGGTGACCTTTGCCAGAATGGAGGCGGCGGCGATATTGGCGCTGAGAGCATCCCCCTTGATCACCGTCCGGACGGGAAGGTCACCGAAATCCGGCTCCCGGTTGCCGTCCACCAGCGCAAGCTCAGCCTTCACCTGCAACTGCTCCACCGCCCGTTTCATGGCAAGAAAGGTCGCCTGCAAAATATTGATCTCGTCAATTTCCTGCTCCGTGGCAAAGGCAATGCCGTAGGCAACGGCCTGCTCCTTTATCACGTCAAATAAGGCTCTGCGCCGCTTGTCAGACAGCTTTTTGGAGTCGTTCAGCCCTTCGATTTCCAAATCTCTGGGCAAAATCACCGCAGCGGCACAGACCGGCCCGGCCAAAGGCCCCCGGCCTGCTTCGTCTACGCCGCAGACAAGGTCAAAGCCCTCCGCAAACGCAGCGTGTTCAAATTTCCAAAGCTCGCTCATAGCATCCTCAATCCGGCGTAAAGCTCAGCCGCTGCCGCAGACCGTCCACGATCAGATCGTAGATCACGACACCCTCTGAGGTCACGTCTTTTTCTATGGAATAGTTCTTTCCCGTGCAGTAGTTCTTCACAACCTCGTCCGTATTGTCGGTTTCCACCTCGCTGACAAACACGTCCCGCATCTGGTTGTTGCTGCACTGATTAAAAATTTCACGGATCAATTCATAGGTCATCCTTCGGGTCCTCCAAGGTAAATCTGCCCAGCTTGCAGCTTCTGTACTCTTCCAGCAAAATCCGGGCCATACGCTCCGTGTCGATCTCCCCACGAGACAAAAGGAAGCCCCGCTTTCTCCCGGCTTCCAGCAACAGGTCGTAGCCCCCCGCATCCTCCGGCAGGTCGATTTTATACCGCTGGCGCAGGGCATCGGGGTACCGCCTCCACAGCATGGAAATCAAATGACAGGCGAGGGTCTCCAAATCCAGAATATCCCCCTTGATGGCGCCGGTATAGGCCAGCCGCCTGCCCACCTCTTCATCCTCGAATTTCGGCCAGAGGATGCCCGGTGTGTCCAGCAACAGCAGACCCTGATCCACCGTCACCCACTGCTTGCCCCGGGTGACGCCGGGGCGGTTCTCCGCCTTGGCCCCCTTGCGGCCCGCAATCTGATTGATAAAGGTGGATTTCCCCACGTTGGGAATGCCCACAACCATGAGCTTCAGCGGCTTATTCACGAAGCCCCGCTCCTGATACCGCTGTAATTTTTCCGAAAGCAGCTCCCGCACCGTGGTCTGGAAGCGGTCAATCCCCTTCCGGCTCTTGCAATCGGTCTTCAGAACCGCCCAGCCCCTGGACTTGAAATAGTCGCTCCACCGGTTGGTGGCCTCCGGGTCTGCCAGGTCGATACGGTTCAAAATCACCATTCTGGGCTTGTTGCCGCAGATGGAATCAATATCCGGGTTCCGGCTGGAGATGGGGATTCTGGCGTCCAGAATTTCGCAGACGGCGTCCACCAGCTTCAGGTCTTCCTCCATGTTCCGCCGGGTTTTGGTCATATGGCCCGGATACCACTGGATATTCATCTTATCGTTCATCAGGACACCGCCCCAATTCTGCCGAAATCACGTTCCCCGGTGGCCGGGTCAGCTCCAGGCAGCGTGATGAAAAGCACCTTGCCCAAAACCTGATCCAGCTTGATCTGCCCAATGGTTTCAAAACGGCTGTCTGCGGAGTGATTCCGGTTATCGCCCATGACAAAAATACAGTCCTCCCCTACGGTGACCTCCATGGGCGCCTCGTAGACCGGACGCATTTCTTCGTTGATATAGTTCTCTTCCAGCTTCACGCCGTCCACATAGACCCGGAGTACATAATTTTCGTCATAGTCAATCCGAACCCTCTGCCCCTCGGTGGCGATGACCCGCTTGACAATAGGCTCTCCGTTCTGGAAGGCCAGCTTTCTGGCCACGATAATGTCGCCGTACTCCAAATCCCCCATAATTGCATTGCTCTGGAGGATGAGATAATCCTTGTCGTGAAGGGTGGGGTACATGGAATCGCCGCTGACCCCCACCAGACGGAAGAAAAACACAAAAATCAGCACGATGGCCGACAGGATGTAGACCAAATCGTGGAGCAGCGAATATATATCATAAAGAAATCCAGGCTTCTTTTTTTCTTCGTTCATAATACGTTCCTTTCCGGGACACAGGTTGCAATTGTTTCTGCCATATGATTATACACTAAAAAAACGGAGAAATAAAGGCAAAAAAGAAAAAAATTTACCCGGCGAAGGCCGGGTAAATCAGCGTGGTTTTAGGTCTCTCCAAAAGATTTGTACCAACCCATGGCTCCCTCTGACGAGGGAGCTGGCGGCGAAGCCGACTGAGGGAGAGAAAAAAACGTCGATTATAAGATTTTCTCGTTTTTGCAGTGCAAATCAGGTCTCTCCCTCCGTC
>JAEDOJ010000116.1 GCA_016302015.1 Oscillospiraceae bacterium
ACATACTCCGTCGGCGGCAGAAGCTGCTTGGTAATCGCCAGGGCGTCCTTGATGCAGTCATAGTTGGTGTAATTCCCCACATACTGAGCCTCGCGCTTGGCCTTCAGATCCTCCGGCATGGGACAGTTGCAGAAGGTGGGGTGCTCCAGATAGGTATCCGCCCCCACCAGCAGCACCGTATACACGGCGTCATCCTCCAAAGGCTGTCCATTCACGGTAAGATCACCCAGGGTGAACACGCCGCGCTCTGTCTCGGTAACCGTGTACTCCATGCCGCTGGTCACCGGCATCTGGTTCCGGTGCCGGATGGGGTTGGAGCCATCCTCCTTCCCATTCACAAGCCAATCCATGATCCGGCGGATCTCCGCGCCGGTGTACTCGGCGCGATAGGCATCGTTCTTAGAGGTCATGACCCACTTGATCTGCTGCATGGTGTAATCCCCGGCAAAAATGGGGGAGCTGACTACGCTGGCATAGCCGATGGCAATCTGGTCATGATTGGCCACCCGAAGGGTGTTCATCAGGGAGGAGGCGGCGGCGCTGCCGTGGACGCCAAACTCGTTGGAATAGGCGTTTTTCTGGGTAAACAACACCTCTTCGGCCTCCGGATTCACATAGTTGATCAGTTGGGCGTTGAAATCCTCATAGGCCCCCTGGGCGTCATAGTCCCCGCGCATCATCTTGTGGGCAACATCCTGAGAAATGGCAAAGATCTCCGTGGACGCCAGGCGCATATACAGGTGGTTGCTGTCGATGCAGTCCTGCGCATATTGGAGCACGGGAGAGGGGGAAATGCTCACTTCCTTGTTATAGGACAGAACGGGAGCGCCAGCGGCAACCGCCTTCTGCCCTTCCTCGCTGAAAATCGCCATCAGAACCTCCATCACGGCGTTCTTCTTGGCCTCGTCCTCCTCCACGCTCCTGGAAACGGCCACCTGGCACATGGGATAGGTGAGCAACCAGTTATCCTGCGCAGTTTCGCCGAAGTAGGGCAGAATGACGCTGGTAACGCCGTCTTCCGCCGTGATGCTCTGGGCGAAGGTTGCCGTGTCGCGGACCATGGCGGTCTTTCCCTCCCGGTAGGGCACCGTCACAGGGGAAAAGTCCAGTTCCTCGTCACCGGGCTGGAAATGAACATCCTTTAAGAACTGCTCGTACTGTTCAAACACCTTCGGCCAGACCTGATCGTCCAGACCCACCGGGGTGTCCGGGTCCTCGCTTTCATAGGCAATGCGCCACTGGGTGCCCTCCAGACTCATCAGCTCCGGGATGGCGCAGCCCTGCATGGTCTCCAGGCAGGTGTAGTCATATTGCCAGTCGGTCTGAAACCCCTGGATGCCCAGCGCCTCAAAGGCCTCGATGGCCGCCAGAAACTCGGCGTAATTCGTGGGCAGGGGGATGTTGTACTGGTCAAACAAATCCTTGTTGGCCACGATGGAATCCACCTCGGCGCACATGGGCAGCCAGCGGATCGCACCGCTGCTTTCCCGGTTCACCTCCAGGTAGCTGCTGTAAAAGGTGCCCGCCACCTCGGTCTGGCTCAGATCCATGAGATACTCGGCCAGGGGGGCCGCATCGTTCAGAGAGAACCGGCGGCAGGTGATGACGTCCGGGATGGACTCCCCCCGGGCCAGCAGGTCCTTGTAGTATTCCATGGTGTTGTAGCTCTGAACGAAGGTAAACTCGATGTCGGGGAACTTCTCTTCCAGCCAGGGGGTCAGCTCCTTGAACAGGGACCGGTCCCACATGTACATGGAGATGGCGATTTTGCCGTCCTCTCCCCCCGTTTCGGGCTGCCCGGCGCAGCCACCCAGCAGCGTGGCTGCCATGACAGCGGCAAGCAGCAGACACAAACATTTCTTCATGTTTCCTACGCCTCCTCTCTGTTTCTCTTCTGATCTATTCGGAGACTAAATACGCGCGAATGGCTCTTACGGTCAGCTGATAATCCTGCTTCACTTCTTCAAACCGAGCATGAGCCCCTGCCGGGATGGCCGCTCCCTCCGGCCGCAGCACGTCCGCAAGCTGGGACGCAGAGGAAAACAGCCGGTCCAGGCTGAGATTTCCGCTGACCCCCTTGAGGGTATGTGCCGCGCGAAACGCCTTGTGGCGGTCACCGTCCTCCATGGCAATGCACAGCTCTGAAAAACTGCCGTCGTCCAGAAACTTTGCAAGAAATCTCCCGACCAGGGCCTCGCTGGACAGCCGTTTTTCCACCTGGGCGAAATCACCGCCCAGCTGCTGGTAGCACTCCTGAATGGTCATATCGTATCCTCTCCCCTCTTTCTTGGTTTAGAGTCCGGCGGACTTGGACGCGGTATAGTCGATATACGCCTGCCGCACCGGCTTCACCCCCCGCTGCCGAATGGGAACGATGTCCCCATTGGAGAGCAGAAACTGCTTGTCAATCTGCCTGATGTGATCCATGTTCACCAGAAAGCTTTGATGGCAGCGCAGGAAGCGGCGGTCCCCCAGTTCTTTTTCGATGGTGTTTAAGGTCTTGTAGATGGTGTACGTTTCGCCGGACTGGGTATGAAGCATACACTTGGAATTGCTGCTCTCCACATACAGGATCTCATGGTAGACAACCTTTGTCACCGTGGTCCTCTTCCGAATCTGATAGGTGCTGGGGGCAAGATTCCGTGTGATCCGGTCCATGACCATCGTTAGCTTCCCGTAGTCCAGCGGCTTGAGCAGATACCCGCTGGCATCCACGTCGTAGCTTTCAATGGCGAAGTCGGGGGACGCGGTCAGAAAGGCGATCTTTCCCTGGTAGCCCATGGCACGCAGCTTGTGGGCAATCTCGTTGCCCATGGTATCCTCCATGTAGATGTCCAAAAAGGCGATGTCAAAATACGCCCCCTCCTCCATATCGTAGAGAAAGTTCATTCCGTATTCGTATGGTACTAGCTCAAAGGGGAACGACCGCTCTGAGGCGTAGCGGTTCAGCAATTGTTCCATGATATCCCGATCGATCTCGTTATCCTCGCAGACAGCAATACGCATTGATACCAGCTTCCTTTCTCAAAATCAATCCTGCAGCGGACCCATTCCTGTTCCTGAAACGCGAAAATCTGCACAATGCCTCATCCTCCTATCTTGTATTGTACCCTCGTCGCGGAGAAAAACAGCGGGAACTCTGACGAATTCATCGGTTCTTTGTAAATATTCCGGGCAAACGGGCGGAATCATGATTTCCTGTTAAAATGATTCCACGCGCAGCGATTACATCGAAGAAAGGAGGTTTCCATATGGTAAAGTATCAGGCGGTCGAGGAAAAGCATCACCACCCGGACGTTGGCACCTATACGGCGTGGGGGATCCGGGGCTGGCACGACAGCGACGGGAAAGGACCCGCCAGCGCATACATCCCCGATGTCTTTCTCCGCAAAAAGGATGCAGAGCAGTTTGCATCCTTATGTACCCGGTTGAACGTAGCCATTTGCCACCTATCCGATGTGGTCGAAGATTACCTGGCGAAGTGACGCATCTAAACTTACCATCCAATCTCTGTTCCCCAAAGAGGAAAAGCAGAACAGGAGGTCCCGGAATGATCCGGGACCTCCTGCTGCTGAAAACGTCTCGCAGAGTTTGCTGCCCGCAGGCAGCAAAGACAATTCATTCATGTGCTCCGGCGGCGCAAGGTGAATTGGCCAAAGGCCAAGAAAAGGCGGCCTGGGCCATATCCGGCGGAGAACATAATCCGGGCTCCCAGACTGACTCCAACCGACACGATGATTTCTTGGGGAATAACCTGGAAATCCTCCAATGCGTGCACAAACTGCCTTTTTCGTGCTCATTTACCCTTGACTCCCGGGGATGCTCTGGTATAATAAAAAGGCAAAAACGCAGGCATATTAAGACTTTTGCAGTAATCCGGGTGTGGCGAAGTTTGGTATCGCGCTTGAATGGGGTTCAAGAGGCCCTGAGTTCGAATCTCAGCACTCGGACCAGAAGTTCCGAAATTACCTTAAAATTCGGTGATTTCGGAACTTTTTTCTTATCATAAATTCTTTCGTGGCGCAAAATTGAACCAACTACCCACTTATTGCCCACAAAAAAAACAACCGGCCTGTCCACAAAGGGACAGGCCGGGCTTCTTTCTGTTGTGTTGATTATTCTCCGCGCAGGCAACCACAGGAGTGCTTTACACGGTCCTGGACTTCGGCCCGCTTGCCGTTGTTGAAGCGGTTCAGATCGCCCACCAGGTAGCCGGTGATCCGGCGGATGCGCTGGAAGGGGACCTTTGCGAACACGGGGATAATGCCGTATTCCTCCGGTTCACCGGTCCGTCTGATGGTAATTTCCACGACGGGTCTGCCGTTCTCCCGCTCCATCATCTCAATGGCCTTTTCCACGATCTCCTGGGGAATATTCTCGGGGTTATGAACTAAAACATCCATGATGTGATCTCCTCTCTCATGATGGTCTTATTTTACCATGCAGAGGGACGGGACTCCGTGACTATATCACGCTTTTTTCGTTCTCCTTTCTCTCCGGAGATTCCGGGCACCTTGCCGGTACTGGCATGCTGCCAGATGCCGCAGGAAGGCGGCGCGGACAGGTCCGGGCTCTTGGGACGCTGGGCCAGCCATATGCAGGGCCAGACGGTCCTTTTTCAATCCACGCTCCCCGTGGGGGAGCGACAGCAAATATACACAAATACACAATCTGTATTGCGCAGAAAGAATGCGTTTTTCACAAGCCATTCTTAACATTTTTATGATGCTGTTCCGGTTCGCGGCAGGACAAGGCGAAAAGGACAACGGATTGCAGGTGCGAACCTCCCGCCGAAGCTCTTCCGAAAAGGAAACCCGGAGACGGCGGCGGGTCTCCCCCTAATACAGCGCCCCTTCAGGAATCGTGCAGCAGAGCATCTCCTCCAGGCACATGGCCTGTCCGCAAAGCTGAAGAAGGTCCCCGGTCTGCTCGCTGTGCTTCCCCGCTTATACTCCACGGGATACGGCTGCCACAGCCCGCTCTGACCCTTCAGGGCAATCCCATCCGGCGTCTCATGAAACTCCACCACATCACCTTCCCCGGACACGCCTAAGGAAGCGGAAAACACCGGCAGGCTCCGGACGATGAGCAGGCCGCCGCATCTCCTGTTCCAACTCCCCTTGAAACGCATTCCAAAACGGCTTTTTTATACTCCGACATTGCCAACTTTTCCCTGATGATGGGCCTCTAAAATTCCCGCATAAAACCGAAGCAGA
>JAEDOJ010000117.1 GCA_016302015.1 Oscillospiraceae bacterium
TACTCCTTTATGTACGGAATCTGGGGTGCGGCCGCACCCCGGAAATTATTTCTCAGCAGGCGCCTTGGGCACGGCCACGCCGCAGACGTTGACATTGACCTTGGCCGGACGCTCGCCGGTCATGGAGGCCACCTCGTCGGCAATGGCGTTCTGGACGTTTTGCGCCACCTCCATCACCGTGGTGGACATCTTTACCACCAGATTGCAGGTGATCTCAATGCCCTCTTCCCTCAGCGCCACATGGATGCCCCGACGCAGGGACTTCTTGCCGATGATGTTGGAAATATCGAAATTAGCCGTTGCGCTCAGGCCATAAACGCCCTCTACCTCACGGACGGCGGCAGCGGCAATGGAAGCGATGACATCCTCAGAAATCAGAATCTTGCCACACTCCTGTTCATGAACCAGATATTCTTTCGTATCAGCCATAGTAAACCTTCCCTTCTGTGCGGTGTTACAGCTCCGCTATGATCTCTTTCCCTATTTTAACACATTTTGAGAAAAAAACAATAGGAATTTGAATTTTTCAGTCCACCCCTACCACATGAATGTCAGAAAGGGTGAAATCGGTCTGATTCATTACAATATCCGCCAGCAGCGACACGTCAGCCTCCGTCAGGCCGGCTTCCGGGGAGGCCACCGCCAGAGAAATGCCCTCGTCTGTGATGTAGGCCACGCAATCCTGATAGCCCTTGGCGATAACCAGACTTTCGATCTCCGATTCTGCCAGAGCGTCGGCCACAATGCCCTCCAGCTCCCGGCTGGTCTGGGAGGTGTCCTGACCCTCGGCGTAGGCGATGGTTTCCTGCAGAAGGGTCACCGCCTCATCCCGGGCCATTTGACGGGACATCCGCATCTGGGCGAAGGATTCCTGACTGGACTGCTGCACGCTCACCGGGGCGGCCTCAAGCTCATCGGTCTGATTCAGCACCAGAGTGGACTCCCCCAGCACCTTGTCTGCGTCCAGGGTCTGGGTCAGCTCCGGGGTGGCGTTGCCATAGACCCAGTTCAGGTAAATTCCCCCGCAGACCAGCACCAGAACCCCTGCCACGATCGCATTTCGTTTCCAAATTTTCATCCTTGACTCCTCCATTATTTCATTTTGATCACCGTGATTTGATTGGTGCCCAATCCTGTTAGGGAGGCCACCGCCCTGACCAGCTTCAGCTGCACCTCCGGATTCTCCGCACCTTCACAGAGGATCAGCGCCCCCTGAAACCGGGGATAGGACACGGCTGATACTGCTGCTTTATCATATGCGCTCCCCTCGGACAAAATCACGGTTTTCCTGTCCTCGCTGTTTCGATCCGATTCGGCAGAAATCTGAACATCCGTCTGATACTCGGTCCGCGAGCCTTTTTCCAGCGTCAGCATCACCTGCACCTGCCCTGCCCCGGAGCACATGGAGAGCAGCTCATTTAACCGCTGCTCCATTTCATGAACATAGACCATGTCCCTGTCCTCCTCGCAAGCCTGCGCTTCCGCCGGCTCCTCCTTGCTCCAATCCGGCAGCAGAAGCAGTCCCACCCCAAGCAGAAGGATCACGATGGCATATTTCTGCTTTTTCAAACCTTTTGTCAGCTTCTCCAGAATATTATTCAGCTTCTCCATACAAGCTCCACTCCTGTTGCTCCGGCGGAATATCCAGATCCTCCGTCAGTATTTCGCATAACCGCTCTATTTGCGCCGAATTCGCCGTCCCCGTCAGCTTCACATGAACCGGCACCGGAAGGTCTCCCCCGGACAGGCGAACCTCCGCCTGCAGGATCGCTCCCACCGCCGACGCCTGTTCTTCGATATAATCCTCCGTGGCGGCTCGGATATAATCCGCCATTTCCTGAGATTTTTCCGTTAAAAACGAGGTATCCAACTGGTATTGCTCCAGAAACCCCTCCAATTGATTTGAAACATCCTTCATGTCCAGATGGAGCAGCGGTCGGATTGCGACCAAAAGGATTAAAACGCCCCCCACCAGCCGTACCACCCGATTCATGGCAGGCTTTTTCACCAGAATCACCGCCGGGACGGAGATCATGCACACGGCGATCACCGAAATCAGATAGGCTCGAACGCCCTCCACTACACCACCACCTTTACAAAGCAAACGCAGGAAATCAGCAGGAGGAAACAGGTTGTCCCGCACATGGCCAGAAGATAGCCCATGGCGGTGGAAAAATGTTTCATCAGCTTCACGTGCTGGGGCAGTCCCACCGTGCCGCCCACGGCTGCAGTGATTTTCAAAAGGAGATACTGAATGCCGATATGGAAAAAGGGCAGAATGCAAATTGCCAGAATGGCGATCATGCCGAAGACCCCCACGCTGCTTTTCAAAATGGATGCGCTGGCAAGGAGGGTTTCCGAAGCGTCGGAGATAATTCCGCCTACCACGGGAACCATACCGGACAGGGTGGCCTTGGTGGCCTTCACCGCCGCCGCATCCGCCGCCCCGGATATCACCCCGGTGATGGAGGTAAAGGCAAGAAAGGCATACACCAGAATCCGCAGCGCTTTGGAAATCAACCAGCCGATAAATTCCCGCAATTCTGACAACGCCTCATTGGACAGAGCTGATTCCGCAGTCGCCACCGCCAGATAGAAAAACACCGCCGGTACCAGCAGCTTGGAAATCAACTGCAAAATCAACTGGGAAAACATCATGGTTCCCGCATATAAGGCGGCAGCCGCCGTCATTCCGCCCCCTGCGGCAGCCGCGGACGCCAAAACCGGGAGCATACAGGCGCTGTAGTCCGACATTTTCTGCACCGTATCTGTGGCAAGCCCGGTCATGGCCTGGGCCGTACCCAGAAACGCCCCGCAGATTCCCAGAGAACCCGCCACGCTCACCGCTCCGCCGTATCCGCTCAGGGAGGAAAAATCCACAACCGAGCACAGCAGGGCAATGCCCAGCAATATTCCGCACAGCTTCAGGCCGGACTTCAGGCTGTCCCCCGTGCCACTCAGTCCGGAAAGAATCAGTTCTTTCAGTCCGCCCCAAAAGTCGGCGTCATGGATTTCCGGCATGATCTCCTCCGCTTCCTCCGGCAAGCCCTCCTCCAAGGTCTCCAGTTCTGTCCCACAGACAGTCGCCGCCAGCAGAAACGCAAGCAAAAGACTAATGATCGTTTTCCGCATTTCAACCTCCAGCCATGGTTTCCACCATTTCGATCACCGCTTCCAGCAGCGGCAGCGCCACATACAGCGCCAGAATTCCGCCGCAGATTTCCACCAGATTTCCAATGGCCGACTCCCCGGCATCCACGCAAACCGTGGCGCAAATCTGGGTGATCAGCCCGATGCCCAGAGTTTTCAGCATAGGTGCCATTAAGGTCTTGTCCAGACCCGCCAGATTTCGGAGCTTTCCCAGAAATTCCACCACCGGCGCCGCCAACTGCAGCAGCAGCACGCCAATGAGGACGCAGGCTCCCAGAGATAAGAGGATTGCCATTTCCCTGCTCTGCTTTTTCAGCAGCGCCGTCAAAACCACCGTCAGCAGAGCGATGACAGCCGCAGATAAAAAGGTCTCCATCAGAAATGAAAAAGGTCCTTCACCAGATCAAAGAGCTGGGCAATTTTCTGAACCACAATCAGCAGAACCACCACAAGTCCTGCCAATGTTGTCATGGTGGCCTGCTCTTCCCGGCCGGACCGTACCAGCACCTGATTCAAAATGGAAACAATGATCCCCACGGCGGCAATTTTAAAGATCAGATCGATTTCCATCGCTATACCAGAACGATGGCAAGGGCAAGACCGGTGCAGATTCCCAAGGCGGCATAGCCCTTCGCCAGAGGCTTTTTTTCCTTCTCGTAGCGAAGGATGGCGGTTCGCAGCCTCTGTTGGGTCAGATCCAGCAGGCGGTTTTCTCCCTCCAGATCATACCGTCCCAGGGAGCCGAACAGCTCCAAAACCGCCATCATGGCGTCATTGGGGAGAGACAACTGTTCCGCCGCCTTCTGCGCCGCTTTTGTTCTGGGAAAATTGTCCTCCAGAGCCTGTGCATAGGCCAGAAGAAAGCTGTTGACCCCGCCGTGAACACCGGCAGCCGACAGCCTGCACACCTTGGCAACCGGCAGCATTGTATAGTTCATTTCACATTTTAACAGCTCCAAAGCAGCGGATAAGTCCCTCAATTGCTGCATTTCCCGAAAAAACCGGACGGCCTTTCCGATGCCCGCACTGCCCGCTCCAAAGACAATCAAGCAGGCGCCGATGATTTTAAGCATTTGTATCCAACCTTTCCTTTTTCAGACTTCGGTCAGGCAAAATCGTAATCAGATTTTCAAAAATTCTCCGCTCCAGCAGTTCCCGGTACACCTGCCGCCGGGACAGTTCCTCCCGGTTGGCGGCGTGAGCCGTTGCCAGAAACTTTACGCCGCAATAGGAAGCCTGCATCATCGCCTCCACATCCTCTTTTGCCGTAATTTCGTCCAGAGCAATCCACTGAGGATTCATGGAACGGAGCATCAGGGAAATGGCAAGGGACTTTTTCACCGCCGACATCACATCGGTATGACAGCCCAGATCAAACTGGGGCAGGCCGTCCATGCAGGCCGCCAGCTCCATCCGCTCGTCCGCCACGCAGATCCTCCAGCCGAAATTCTGAGATAATTGTCGGATCAAGTCCCGTAACAGGGTGGTTTTCCCCCGTCCCGGCGGGCCAATCACCAGGGTGGAGGCCGGATGGGTCCAAAGATAGGTCTTCACCTCGTCGGCAACCCCTTTCATGCTTTTTGCCACCCGCAGGTTCAGGGAGGAGATTTCCCGAATAGAGGTCAGTTCTCCCCTCTGATAAACCCCGGTGCCGCAAAGACCCATACGGTGACCGCCGGGCAGAGTGACAAAGCCCTGCCGGAGCATTTCCTGGGCCGCATACACAGCCTGTCCTGTGGCATTGCCCACCATCTGCTCCAGCCATCCCGCCTTGGTTCTTCCGCAATCCAGAATTTCTTCTCTGCTGTCCCACCGGTAAAACACTGGTTGTCCCAGCCGGAACCGCAGTTCCTCCAATTTTTCCTGTTTGTCCGGCGACAGAGCCGAAACCGCCCGCTTCACTGCCTCCGGACATACCGTCAATGCCTGTCTTACCTCTTGTATCACTGCACTCACTCCCGGTTTCACTCTATGCGTTCGGGCATAAAAAAAGAACG
>JAEDOJ010000118.1 GCA_016302015.1 Oscillospiraceae bacterium
TGATTGCGGAAATGGTAGAGGCAGGGGTGTCGCCGGGAACGGCAATCATATCCAGGCCTACGGAGCATACGCAGGTCATGGCCTCCAGCTTATCCAACTGCAGACAGCCCGCTTCGGCGGAGGCGATCATCCCCGCATCCTCGGAAACGGGGATAAAGGCGCCGGACAGCCCTCCCACATGGGAGGAGGCCATGACGCCGCCCTTTTTCACGGCGTCGTTCAGAAGGGCAAGGGCAGCGGTGGTGCCATGGGTTCCACAGCGTTCCAGACCCATCAGCTCCAGAATTTCCGCAACGCTGTCCCCACGGGCAGGAGTGGGAGCAAGGGACAGGTCTACAATACCAAAGGAGGCGTTCAGCCGTTTACTGGCCTCCTTTGCCACCAACTGACCGATTCTGGTAATGCGGAAGGCGGTTTTTTTAATGGTTTCCGCCACCTCGTCAAAGGGCTTTCCTTTGCAATTCTTTAAGGCATTTGCCACCACGCCGGGGCCGGAAACGCCTACATTGATCACGCACTCCGCTTCGCCCACGCCGTGAAAGGCGCCGGCCATAAAGGGATTGTCCTCCACGGCGTTGGCAAAGACCACCAGCTTGGCGCAGCCCAAACCCCGGTTTTCCGCAGTCAGGGCTGCGGTTTCCTTCACAATACAGCCCATGAGCGCCACAGCATCCATGTCAATACCGGCTTTGGTGGAGGCCAGATTCACGCTGCAGCACACACGCTCTGTAGCGGCCAGGGCTTCGGGAATGCTGGACAAAAAGGCACGGTCGCCTTTGGTCATGCCCTTCTGAACCAGTGCGGTGTAGCCGCCGATAAAATTCACGCCCACAGCCTTGGCGGCTCGGTCTAAGGTCAGCGCCAGCCGGAGGAAGCCCTCCTTGTCAAAGCTCCCGCCGATCAGGGAAATGGGTGTGACGGAGATCCGCTTGTTGACCACGGGAATGCCGTACTCGTGCTCGATATCCTCGCCGGTTTTCACCAGATCCTTTGCAAGGGTGGTAATTTTGGCATAAACTTTTTCACAGCAGCGGTCGACCTCCGGGTCGATGCAGTCCAGCAGGGAAATGCCCATGGTGATGGTACGAATATCCAGATGCTGGGACTCGATCATCTCGATGACCTGTAAAATATCCTGAGAATTGATCAGATTCATAAGCTCACCGCCTTATATCCGATGCATGGCGTTGAAAATGTCCTCTCGCTGGACACGAATTACCACGTTGTGCAGCTCGCCCTCGGTTTTCAGACCGGACTGAAGCTGGTCAAAGGGCAGATCGCTCTTTTCAAAGTCGATGAGCATGATCATGACAAAGTAATTTTGCATGATGGTCTGGCTGATGTCCAGAATATTCACGTTGTGCTGTGCCAGATAGGCGCTGATAAAGGCAATGATGCCCACGGTGTCCGCGGCATTTACAGTGATAATCGCTTTCATAGGAAACCTCTTTCTCTGGTATGATGTCTACAATTATAATCCCACCGGGCTGATTTTGCAAGGGCGGAATTTTTTGAAAAGGGGATTGACGAACGGGGGAAAAAGGAGTATAACCATAACGTAAAATCATTGAGATTTTTGATGATTTTACAGGTAAAATGGCTAAAGTGACGGTTAAAACATCAGAAAAACAGGAGGAAACTTCCATGCGTCAAAAGGGCTTTGACAACGAGACATATCTGCGCTTACAGACCCGGCGTATCCGGGAACGGGTGGAGAGCTTTGGCGGCAAGCTGTATATGGAGTTTGGCGGCAAGCTGTTTGACGATTATCACGCATCCCGTGTTCTGCCGGGGTTCCAGCCGGACAGTAAAATGCAAATGCTCCTGAAAATGAAGGATGAGGCGGAAATCATCATTTCCATCAATGCCAACGACATTGAAAAGAACAAAAAACGGGGTGATCTTGGAATTACCTATGATTTGGAGGTTCTCCGGCTGATCGATGAATTCCGCACCTACGGCTTGTATGTCAGCGGCGTGGTGCTGACCCGTTTTGGGGGACAACCCTCTGCGGAGAAGTTCGAGGCACGGCTGAACAGCCTTCAGATCCCCACCTACCGTCATTATACCATAGCGAACTATCCCACGGACGCCCAGACCATTGTATCCGAAAACGGCTTCGGGAAAAATGACTATATTGAAACTACCCGACCCATTGTTGTGGTGACCGCGCCCGGCCCGGGCAGCGGGAAAATGGCCACCTGTCTCAGTCAGCTTTACCATGAATATCGCCGGGGGCGTAAGGCGGGGTACGCCAAGTTTGAGACCTTCCCGGTGTGGAATTTGTCCCTGAAGCATCCGGTGAATCTGGCTTATGAGTCCGCTACGGTAGATCTGTCGGATGTGAACATGATCGATCCCTATCATTTGGAGGCATATGGGGAGACTGCCGTCAATTACAACCGGGATATCGAAATTTTCCCGGTGCTGGAGACCATATTCCGTGAGATTTACGGAACCTGTCCCTACAAAAGCCCCACGGATATGGGGGTCAATATGGTAGGCTTTGCCATCTGTGACGATCAGGTGTGCCGGGAGGCCTCCAGGCAGGAGGTAATTCGCCGGTATCTGGACACTCAGTGCGCCGTCAAGCGGGGAGAGGCGGACAACTTACAGGTACAGAAGCTGGAGGTCTTGCTCAATGCTCTGGATGCGGAGGTAACTGACCGTCCTACGGTGGTGGCCGCCAGAGCCAGAAGCGAGGAAACCGGGAATCCTGCCGCCGCCATTGAACTGGAAGACGGCACCGTGGTCACCGGGAAGACCTCTGATCTTCTCGGCCCTTCCTCCGCAGCTCTGCTCAATGCCCTGAAACGGCTGGCGCAGATCAATGACAAGTTTACCCTTCTTTCCCCTGCGGTGCTGGAGCCAATCCAGCGACTGAAGGTACAGCATTTGGGAAATAGCAATCCCAGACTGCATACGGATGAAGTCCTGTTAGCTCTGTCCATCTGTGCGGTGACCAATCCCATGGCCGAACTGGCGTTAAAACAATTGGAGCATTTGCGGGGCTGTCAGATTCACTGTACGGTCATCCTGTCCAATGTGGATGTTTCCACCTTTAAACGACTTGGGATGCAGTTAACCACCGATCCCGTCTATCAGACCCAAAAATTGTTTCACAAATAATGAAAGCGCCGGCTGTGCAGACAGCCGGCGCTCAGTCTGTGTCTATTTTTCCATAAACGCTTCGATCTCCTCCGGATCACGAAGAATATCTGCGGAGAGAACCTGACAGCCGTCTTCGGTGATCAGAAGATCGTCCTCGATCCGAATGCCAATCTCCCATTCGTCAATATACAGCCCCGGCTCGTCGGTGATCACAGCGCCGGGAGCCAGAGGCCCGGAGCCAAGGGTCACATCATGCACATCAATGCCCAGATGGTGGGAGACGCTGTGCATATAGTATCTGCCGATTTCCGACTCTTTTTCAATCAGGCCAAGCGCTATGCAGCCCTCCGCAAGAACCTTCTTGCAGATGTCGTTCAACTCACGCAGGGTCACGCCCGGCTTCGCTGCCTCCGCCACAGCCCGATTGGCCTTCAGAACGATGTCGTAAACCTGCCGCTGACGGTGGGAGAACCTGCCGTTGACCGGGTAGGTGCGGGTGATGTCAGAGCAATAGCCGTCCAGCCTCACGCCCAGATCCAACAGGATCAGACTGCCGTCCGCACAGACCTCCCGGTTGGTTTCGTAGTGGAGCATGGTGCCGTTTTTTCCGCTACCGGCAATGGTGGGGAAGGAGGTGCCCTCCGCGCCCAGATTCTTGACCATATATTCATAATCCGCCTGCACCTGATATTCCATTTTTCCGGGCTTCAGGTTCTTCATTACGTGCCGCAGGGACTGATCCGTAATCGCAACCGCCTTGCCAATGGCCTCGGCTTCCTCGGCATCCTTCTGCATCCGCATTCTGGTCACCATGGGCCACAGATCCCGAACCTGGATGCCGGGATGATCCTTAGCAAACTCCTGGGCTTTTACCAGGTTATAATCCGGCAGATCCTTCGCCTGACAGCGATAGCAGTCAAAGTAGCAGGTGGCAAAGTCTGCGTTGCCCAGGAAATAGGAAACCTCCGGCTCAAACCGATCCAGATAGCGGACATTTTCAATGCCGGAGACCGCTTCCGCCTCCTTGGCGGTGACCATTTTTCCCGTCCATCGCTCCATATTGGGGTCGGCTTCTTCTATGTACAGGGTGGTGCGGCAGGAACCCTCATTTTTCGCCATGACAAGGATCATGTTTTCCCGGCGAAGACCGGTGAGATAAAAGAAGTGCCGGTTTGCTTCGAAAGGGAAGTAGGCATCGGCGCTGACATGAACCTCTGCGCCGGAATAGAGAATCAGCATGGAGCGGTCTTCCATCTGTTCAAAAACTTTTGTTCTGCGTCCTTGGTAATTCATTGATTTCTCCTTTATTTGCTGGCTTCCGCAATGATCCTGGCGCAGGCCTCCAGACCCAGAACGCCGCTGTTCAGGCAGATATCATAGTTCTGCGCCTGACCCCAGACTCTGCCGGTGTAGTTCCGACAATATACCTTTCGCTTCTGATCCTTCTCTGCCAGACGTTTTTCAATGGCCTTGTCGGTCTTGCCGTATTTTTCAAGCACCCGCCGGCTGCGGGACTCCATATCCGAGTGGATAAACACATTCAGGCAGTCCTTCCGATCCCGGAGGACATAATCGGCGCACCGGCCCACGATGACACAGCGGCCTTCCTCCGCCAGCTCCTCAATGATCCGGGTCTGCTCGATATACAGCTTATCCTGAATGGACAGGACTTCCACGCTGTGCTGATTCGCCATGGCCAGAGAAAAGAGCAGAGAATGGCGGGCGCTGGCATATTCGCCGTTCTCTTCAATAAATTCCGGGGAAAACCCGCTGCGCTGGGCAACCTTATTCACAAGCTCCCGGTCATAGAATTTGTAGCCCAGAAGGTCAGCCACCATTTGTCCGATGCTGTGACCGCCGCTGCCGAATTCCCGGCTGATGGTAATGATTCGTTTCATATAGCCATATCTCCTTCCGATGAACTTCTTCCTACATTATATCACAGAAGCGCAAAAGTGGGTATATTTTTTTGAAAAAATAAAACCGCCCCGTCAGGAGCGGTT
>JAEDOJ010000119.1 GCA_016302015.1 Oscillospiraceae bacterium
GGCTTCAGCGGATAGGAAAAGTGGTCAGGGTTGATCCCCTGTACCACCCGAGTCAGACCCTGCACAGACCGCTGGACAGAGGCGTAATGGTTCCCGGAATAGACCAGATTGAAGCCGTAAACCCTTCCGTGATCCTCCCCGGCGGATTTTTCCGTCAGGAGAAAGCCGGGGTTGTGGCGGTGGGAGGAAAAGCCGGTGGTACTTTCGTTGACCAGCTTTGTTCTGCCCACAGGGGTGGTGGTTTTCCCCATTTCGGAAATCCAGCCGCCGTCAAAGGTGGTCAGTTCCAAATTGCCGGGTAAGTCCATACACAGGCTGAGAAGCTTGCGGATCACAATGGGGTGGTCTCCGTTGTTTTCCAAAACTGCCCTTCGGGTGAGGACGTCCTCAAAAACGGTATAGTACAGCTTCAGGGTCAGGTCCCGGCAGGTCAGGGAAATTTCCAGGGTTTGTTCCCCGCCCTTCGCCTGTGGGAGCCTGTCCATTGGAGCAATTCCTTCCAGAATCCCATGGCTCCGGTAGCGGAAATCCGTGGGAAGGGGCAGACCGTCCTCCTCGATGGAAAGGGGAATTTCCCGATAGTCACCCCGTCCGACGCCGCTCCATTCCAGAGGCAATACATCCAGACAGGGAGCTTTGTCCTCTTCCGTCAGGGTGACGCTTGCGCCCCAGCCCAAACCGACCTTGCAGGCCAGGGCTTCAGAATCCTCGCTGCGTACCGGAGCGCCGAAATGCAGATGCTCCAACTGCCCGGTGGGGAGCAGACGGAAAAGGTAGGAATAAAACGGAGTGGAAAGGTGAAACACCCCGTTTTCACAGGAAATCATCGGATATCATACACCTCCCCCTGAACATATTGTTGATAGAGGTCTTCCGTCATTCCGCCGGCTTTGGAAAGGGCGGCATAGAAACGCCCGGAAGCTTTTACAGTCCGTTTCTGGGTTTTGTGATCCACATGAACCAGACCGAAGCGGGCAGAAACCCCCTCAATCCACTCGAAATTGTCACAGAAGCACCAATGATAGTACCGCTGGAAAGGTAAATCGGAGTCGCAGATGACCTTGAGGTGGTCGCAGATGTATTTGGCACGGAAACGGTCATCCCTGTCGCAGGTGCCGTTCTCCGTGACCCAGATAGGTCTGGGCAGAAGCTTGGACAGCTTTTCAGCACACCGGATCAGACCTTCGGGGTAGATTTCCCAGTCCAGATCATTCCGGGGGCTGTTTGCCCGGACACCGTCGGCAAGGCCGGAGACGGTGGAACGGGTATAGTAATTGATACCAATAAAGTCCGCGTACGCTCCCTTGGGGAGGTTCCAGTGATTTTTCAGGGGAAAACGGAACTGCCCTAAGGTCATGGCTCTGGAGATGGCTCCCTGAAACGCCCACTCGCCCACGGTGGCAAACAGCCGATGCAGGGGATTACGGGGATTCTTCGGATCGAAGACCCGGACATGGTTGGCAAAGCCCACCTTTGTGTCATGGAAGCCCATGGCTTCCCGCATGGAATGAATCATTTCGTAGGCTTTGATATGGCAATAGGCCATATTCTCCAAAACCTGAAAGGTCTCCCTGTAGGAAGTCCTGCCGGGAGGCCACTGACCGAACAGATAACCGTTGGTGGCGTAGACATTCGGCTCGTTGATGGTGATATATTCCGAAACCAGATCGCCGAACCGCTCTACCACCAGCTTCACCAGATCCAAATAGTCCTGCAGATTCTCCCGTTTTAAAAACGCGCCCTTTTTCTCAAACCACATAGGGTTGGTAAAATGATGAATGGTCAGCAGAGGCCGGATGCCCCGGTCAAGGAGGGTGGACAGCTCCTGACGGTACTGCGCAATGGCCGCTTCGTCAGGCTTCCCCGGCTGGGGAACCAGCCTCGACCATTCCACGCCCAGCCGGTAATTCGGAATCCCCATGGACGAAAGCAAGTCCGTATCCTCCTGCCACCGCTCCCAATGAGCGCTGTCGGCGGGGTCGGAGCCGTCTGTAATGTGACCCTTCCTGTACCAGTCGTTCCAGGAATGATCGGTGTTGCCGCCCTCAATCTGCGTGGCGGCAGAGGAAACACCCAGGGAAAAGCCCTGAGGAAATTGAAATTCCATACCATCGCCTCCAATTCTTATTTTATCTGGATCATGTAGGAAAGTCAATTCAATTTCGTGATGACATTTGGGAAAATACGTGATATAATGGAAAAAAACAAAGGAGAGAGCAAAATGGAACGGAAACGCTGGTACAAGGACATGGTGTTCTATCAGATTTGGCCCCGGAGCTTCTATGACGGCGACGGAGACGGCATGGGCGACCTGAAGGGCGTGTACGAGAAGCTGGACTATATCAAGTCTCTGCATGTGGACGGCATCTGGTTTTCTCCCCTCTATCCCTCCCCCGGCGCAGACTGCGGCTACGACATTGCGGACTACATGGACATCGCCCCGGAATTCGGGGGCATGGAATGGTTCAAAAAGGTGCTGGACGGTGCCCATCAGCGGGGGATGAAGGTCATTATGGATCTGGTGGTCAATCACACCAGCGATGAGCATGAATGGTTCCAGAAGAGCCGTCAGCGGATCGATCCCTATACCGATTATTACATCTGGCGTCCCGCCAAGCCCAACGGGAAGCTGCCCAACAACTGGGACAGCAACTTCGAGGGGAAGGCCTGGGAGTTCGACCCGGTGCGGAAGGAATACTATCTCCATCTCTTTGCCATCAAGCAGCCGGATCTGAATATGGACAACCCTCTGGTGCGGGAGGAGGTCAAGAAAATTCTCCGGTTCTGGCTGGATCTGGGGGTAGATGGCTTCCGGGAGGACGTGATTACCTATATCTCCAAGAAAGAGGGCCTGCCCAACGACTATATTTTCCCCATGAACAAGGGAATGCGGAAGTATAACCACGGCCCCCATCTCCATGAATATCTTGCTGAGTTCCGCAGAGACGTGTTCTCTCACTACGACTGCATGACCCTTGCGGAAGCCCCGCTGGTCTCCCCCAAAAGAGCCTTGGAATATATTGAGGAAAAACCGGACAGCGAATTGGATATGATGATCCAGTTCCAGTGTATGTGCGGCGACTGCTTCTTGACCGACTATCTCCATCACTCCTTCCGCCTGCGGAAGCTGAAGAGAGCCTTCACGAAATGGCAGAAGAAGCTGGAGGGGAAGGCGTGGAATATGCTCTATCTGGAAAATCACGACCATCCCCGCGTTGTCTCCCGCTACGGAAGCGAAAAATACCGGGAAGAAAGCGCAAAATCCCTTGCGGTTTCCTATCTGTTCCAGAAGGGAACGCCCTTTGTCTATCAGGGGCAGGAAATCGGTATGACCAACTGGTATCCTGAAAATTCTGAACTGTATGAGGACGTCCAGACCCGGAATCAATACAAGGGCATGGAGGAAGCCAAGCGGCTGCCCAAGCTGTGGGCTGCCTCCAGAGATTCCGCCCGCACCCCGGTGCAGTGGAACAGAAGCAAAAATGCCGGCTTCACCACGGGAGAGCCCTGGTTCCATGTGAATCCCAACTATAAGGAAATCAACGTGGCGGAGCAGGAAAAGAACCCGAATTCCGTCCTGAATTTCTACCGCAAGGCCATTGCCCTGCGAAAAGAACTCTACGTTGTCCGCCACGGCACCTACAAGGAGCATGGGAAGCACTCCTCCAAGCTCTATGTCTATACCAGAGAGACGGAGAAGCGCAAGCTGCTGGTAATCTGCTCCTTCACCCAGGAGCCGGTGAAATTTAAGGCGCCCAGAGGCTACAATCTGCCCAGGGGACTGATGCTGCTGGGAAATTATCAGGAAAACAAGGTGGAGAACAACGGCTTCACCACCCGCCCCTACGAAACCAGAGTCTACCTCTTTGACGGTAAATAATCCAAGTCCCTCCCGCAATCCTGCGGGAGGGACTGTTGATAAATGTAAAATAATTCTGTTTTGAAACATGGAGGTGTGCCCTATGAAAAAAATCTTTTGTCTGATTTTCGCCTTTGGCCTTCTTTTTGCCCTTTTTGGGTGCGGCGGGGAAGCAGAGACCGTCCCGGTGGAAAAGGTAAGGGTAGTTTTTTACGATATCCCCTTCATGTTTTATGAGTTCCGGCAAACAGAAGGCGCCGGCGAGACGGCGGTGGTGAACACCAGCGGAATAACGAAATTTCACTTCCAATGGTATGAATCGCTGAGCGAAGTAAGAAACCATTCGATTGACGTGGACAGGGATGGGCTTGTCTACAAGAGGGGTGGGGAAGCTAAGTCCTTCTCCATTTCGCAGGAGCTTTGGGAGAACCTGACAGGACTATATGAAAAACATGGGGTTGCCAGATGGGACGGATATGAGAAATGCAACGAAGACTGGTGTGATGGGGGAGGATTTAACCTTATTCTGGAATTTGCGGACGGACAGATTCTCACCTGCAGCGGACTGAACAGTGAACCGGAGGGCTGGAAGGACTTCCAAAATGAATTGTTTGACCTGCTCCGCCCGATCATTTTCCAATAAAAGAAGTGTCTATGGCTCTCTCTGACGAGGGAGCTGGCGGCGCAAAAATGCGAAAAAAGGACGTGGTTCCCGTTGAACCACGTCCTTTTGTTGATCAGTTATCCAATTTCAGGGCAATATGAACCTCGTCCAACTGCTTCTGTTCCACGGTGGAGGGGGCGCCCATCATGATATCCTGTGCGTTCTTGTTCATGGGGAAAGGAATGATCTCACGGATGGATTCCTCACCCGCCAGCAGCATGACCATACGGTCAACGCCGGGCGCAATGCCTGCATGGGGAGGTGCGCCGTAGCAGAATGCGTTGTACATGGCGGGGAATTTCGCCTTTACATCCTCCTCGCCCAGACGAACCAGCTCAAAGGCCTTGATCATGATTTCGGGATCATGGTTTCGCACAGCGCCGGAGGACAGCTCCACGCCGTTGCAGACCAGATCGTACTGGAAGGCGTTGATGGACAGAGGATCGATCTCCCCCCGCTCTGCCTGCAGCAGAACCTCCAGACCGCCGTTGGGCATGGAGAAGGGGTTGTGGCAGAATTCCAGCTCGCCGGATTCCTCGCCGATTTCATACATGGGGAAGTCCACGATCCAGCAGAATTCAT
>JAEDOJ010000120.1 GCA_016302015.1 Oscillospiraceae bacterium
TGAACGGCATCTGAACCGCCTGAAAAAACGGCTGCGGGAAAAACGTCTGACCCTGTTGGAACAGATAGAAAGGGACGCCTTCGGGAGGCAGTGCCGCATTGTGGAAAAGGCGGCGGGCACGCATTTTCTGCTGAAGCTGAAAACGGAGCGGTCGGATGCGGACCTGAAAAAAATGGGGGAGGAAGCGGGACTGTCCCTCCGTTTTCTCAGCGATTACGAGACCGGACAGGCGGAGCAGGGAAATCTCATCGTGAATTATGCCTGCCTGAATCCGGCGCGGCTTCCGGGGATTCTGGAAAAGCTTCAGAGGCTGTGTCAGCGGCCTCCAGAAGGTCATAAAGCTGCTTCAGCAGAATGACGCCGATGGGAACGAGGATCATCCCCACCACTCCAAACAGCCGGAAGCCGGCATAGAGGGAAATCAGGGTCAGCAGGGGAGAAAGACCGATTTGGTAGCCGAGGAATTTCGGCTCCAGAAAGGCACGGGATACGGCGATGACGGCATAGAGGAGGAGCAGCTCCAGTCCCAGGGGGGTGTTGCCCTGTAAAAGCTGAACCACGCCCCAGGGGATCAAAACGGTTCCCGCTCCGAAGACCGGCAGGGCGTCCACCAGAGCGATCACCACCGCCAGAAGGATGGCGTTGGGCTGACGCAGGAGAAGCAGACCCACAGCCAACAGCAATAAAATCACCAAGGTCAAATATAGCTGTGCCTTGAGATCCCCGCCCAGAACGGTTTTTGCCCGCTTCCATATGGCCCGCAGGCGGTCCTGACTCCGTTGGGGGAGGAGTTTTTTCACCGCTGCGCCCAGAACCGGAGATTCCGTGGAGAAAAAATAGGCGGAAAGCAGGGTGGTCAGCAAAAACAGGAGGGCTTCCGGCAGGAAGGCCAGCAGATTCCCCGCAAAGCCCATGAGCCAGTCGGAGAGAGTCCCGGCCAGGACGGAGCCGTCCGCAAAGAGCTTCTCCACCCATTGCCCAGCGGCGGCGCCGAGGGAATCCGGCAGCCTTCGGGTCAGAGAAAGGAGGCCGGCCTGGAGCTTTCCCAGGGGCTGCTCCAGGGAGGACAGGAGCCCCGGCAGCTTCACCGCCGCCTGCTCTCCGCCGTAAACCACCAACTGCCCCGCCAGCCAGACCACCCCCGCGGCGGCTCCCGCCACAAGGGAAACCGACAGGAAGGAAGCCAGCCATTTGGGGAATTTCCAGGTGATAACCATGGTTTTGGCCAGGGGAGCCGCACCTCTGGCCAGGAGAAAGCCCAGAAGAAAGGGCAGACCGATGGGCAGAAGGAGCTTCACGGTGAGCCAGATTCCCACCACGCCCAGAAGAATGTAGACCGCCGGTTTCCAGATATTTTTCATAGACAGACGCCTTGCCTTTCTTCAGGAGATATGATAAAATGTTTGTGTACGAAATACAAATGGGTGCTTATTGCAAACAGGAGGGAAGGATCATGGGGGAAATGCCCAAATATTACATTGTGGAAGCCAAAGCTCTGCCGGAGATTTTTCTGAAGGTTGCCAAGGCCAAATGGCTGCTGGAGACCGGCGAACTGAGCACGGTGAATGAGGCGGCCCGAGCCACAGGCATCAGCCGCAGCGCGTTTTATAAATACCGTGATTCCATTTCTCCGTTCCAGAATCTGATGGCGGGAAGAATTCTGACCTTCCAGTTTCTTCTTCGGGACGTGACCGGTTTGCTTTCTTCCATACTCTCCATTTTTGCCCAATTCAGCGCAAATATACTGACGATTAACCAGACCATCCCCACAAACGGCTGCGCCTCGGTGACCATTTCCGCGGAGACCAACGCCATGAGCAGGGGAGCGGAGGAGCTGCTCCGGCGGCTGTCCCGGATGGATGGGGTGCTGAAAGCGGAGATTATTGCGGGATAAAAAATTCGTCACTTCGACGATTCCTCCCTGTTTTTGAAGCATTATGTTCTTTTACGAGACATACAAGATTCGATGGGATTCGAGCGATCCCCAACTTTTTTGACAGGGAACCCCTGAAATTGGTTTACATAACAACATATTATGAGGAAGAAAGAAAATTATTGAAACTGAATTTCCAATTGGAAAAATGGAAATATACAGTCCCGGCCGGCCTGTGCAAAGCCGGTCAGTCCTGTGGAAAAACCCTTGCGGCACAGGAGTTTTGCACATTATGAACAGAGTTTTGCACAAGCTGACAGACCTGTGAACTTCTGCATGAGGTGAATATATGGTTTACATAATACCGGGAAAAATGGCATTACCAAATTGTGCAATTTCCTGAGGAACTGTGCAAACTGCCCACGGGAAAAATTTTTTTAAATTTTTCTGAAAAACCTATTGATTTTACAGACTTTTCCCGCTATAATGTATTTCTGCGTGAAGAAAAACACACGGGTTTTAGATAATCACCGTACGAGGAGGTGCACCATGCCCAACATCAAGTCCGCAAAGAAGAGAGTTTCTCTGTCCCGCATTGCCAACGAGAAGAACAAGATGGCCAAGTCCGCTCTGAAGACCACCATCAAGAAGTTCGACGCTGCCGTCGCTTCCGGTGACAAGGCTCAGGCCACCGTTGCCTACACCGCAGCAGTTGTCGCTGTTGACAAGGCTGTGAACAAGGGAATCCTTCACAAGAACAACGCGGCTCGGAAGAAGAGCAGCATGACGCTGAAGATCAACGCTATGGCGTAAGCAAAATAAGGAAATTTTCCGCCTGATGGGGTTCCATCAGGCTTTTGCTTTTTTAGGGGAAGCCCGATTTCTTCAGCGCTTCCCTTGCGTATTTCGTGAGAATCAGCTATAATAAGGAAAACGAAACCCAAGGGAGGCGAAGGCATGGCGCTGCTCACCGATTCCATCAAGACCCTGCCGGGCATCGGCCCGAAGAAGGCGGAGCTTTTTGGGAAGCTGGGGATCTCCGTGCTGGGGGATCTGCTCCGATTCTACCCCAGAGACTATGAGGATCGCACCAGACTTTTGACCATTTCTCAGCTGGAAGCGGATCAGCCGGCCTGTTTTATCGCCTCTGTGGTGACCAATCCCCAGACCCATAAGGCGCCCAAGCCCGGCAGACGGGTGCTGGAGTATACCAAGGTGGCGGTGGCGGATCACACCGGGAGGCTGAATCTGACCTTTTTCAACGCCGGCTACACCGTCCAGAAGCTGATTCGTGGGGAGACCTACTGCTTTTACGGGGCGGTCACGGGAGATTATCTGGGCTATGCCATGACCAATCCCCTGTTTGAGCCGGTGGAGGACGGGGGAAGGCTGACCCGGCGGATCATGCCCATCTACCCTTTGACGGCGGGACTGACCAACAAGCAGGTGGCCTCGGCGGTGCAGGAGGCGGTGGCAAGGTGCGCGGTGACGGAGCTTCTGCCGGAGTCCGTACGAGAGCAGTATGGCCTGTGCGACGCCGCTACCGCCCTGCGGGAGATTCATATGCCCTCCTCCGGGGAGGCACTGGAGGCGGCCAGAAAACGGCTGATTTTTGAGGAATTTTACGTCTTTTCCGCGGCCCTGTCCCTGCTGCGTGCCAGACGGTCGGCGTATTCCGTGCCCGCTCTGAACACCGATGCCATGGAAGAATTCTATGCCGCGCTCCCCTTCTCCCTGACGGGAGCCCAGCGACGGGCGGTGGAGGATATTTTGCGGGATTTTCGCAGCGGCGTCCCCATGAGCCGTCTGGTGCAGGGAGACGTGGGCTGCGGAAAGACCATGGTCGCCGCCGCCGCGGCCTTCTGCATGGGGAGAAATCACCGGCAGACCGCCCTGATGGCGCCTACGGAGATTCTCGCCCGCCAGCATTTTGACCGGCTGGAGCCGCTGTTCCGCTCTTTGGGGCTGCGCTGCGCCCTGCTCACCGGCTCCATGGGTCAGACCCAGAAGAAAAAACTCCGGCAATCCATGGGAAACGGGGAATATGATATCATCATCGGAACCCATGCGCTGCTCACGGAATCCACGGTGTTTTCCGATCTGGGGCTGGTGATCGCCGACGAACAGCACCGCTTCGGGGTTGCCCAGAGAGCCGCCCTTCTTGCCAAGGGAGACCGTCCCCACCTGCTGATCATGTCCGCCACCCCCATCCCCAGAACCCTTGCCCTGATTATGTACGGGGATCTGAACGTGTCCATCATGGACGAACTGCCTCCCGGCCGCCAGCCGGTGGAGACCTTCCTGGTGGATGAGCGGTATCGGGCCCGGCTGAACGGCTTTATCCGCAGGCAGGTGGAGGAGGGGCATCAGGTGTTTATCGTCTGTCCCGCCATTGAGGAGGGGGAAACCGACTCCATGAAGGCTGCCGAGCAGTGGGCAATGACCCTGCAGACGGCGGTGTTTCCCAACCTCCGGCTGGGGCTGCTCCACGGCAAAATGAAAGGCTCCGAAAAGGACGCCGTGATGGAGGCCTTTGTCCGGGGGGACTACGATCTCCTGGTCTCCACCACGGTCATTGAGGTGGGGGTGGACGTTCCCAATGCTTCCCTTATGGTCATTGAGAATGCGGATCGTTTCGGCCTGTCCCAGCTCCATCAGCTTCGGGGAAGGATCGGCAGAGGGTCGGCAAAATCCTACTGCGTTCTGGTTTCCGACAACCGGTCGGAGGAGACCCGTGCCCGGCTGAAGACCCTCTGCGCCACCACAGACGGCTTCCGGATTGCACAGGAGGATCTGACCTTCCGGGGGCCGGGAGACTTTTTCGGCAGCCGTCAGAGCGGTCTGCCGGTGTTCCGCATGGGGAATCTGGCACAGGATCTGAACGTCCTTCAGCAGGCGCAGCAGGCGGCCGCGGACACCGCGGCGGCGGGGAACCTGCCGGTTTCTCTGCAAAATGCAGTAGATACTCTCCTGGAAAATGGGGAATTTATGATAAATTAACTATTTTCCTTGGATTTGGAAAAATAAACATTGTACTATTGACAAAAATGTTGTAAAATATGGTGATAGAAAAATTGATGGAGGCTCATAACATATGAAGAAACCTGTTGTTCTGGTGATTATGGATGGCGTTGGCAAGGGTGACGGCGGCAGCGGTGACGCGGTGGCCGTGGCAAAGACTCCCACCTTGGATCGCCTGTTTGATACCTGCCCCTATACCTGGCTGAAGGC
>JAEDOJ010000007.1 GCA_016302015.1 Oscillospiraceae bacterium
GAAACGTATCCATCGAACTGACGAATGTCCCGCATATAGGAGGCCACCGTGTTTGCGGATGCGTGCTTGATATTCAAAAGATAGCTTTCGTAAGCGGCAACCAGATCCACCGAAACACGACCTCCCTTCCAGCGAAAAATGTTCAAAAATCAACATCTTGTGTTTACAAATGGTAACAATCACAACCTATATGAAAAAATGTTATTTCTACCAACTTTCCATCGGCTGTGTAACATACTATACCTCAAAAACCTTGAAATTTCAATACTTTTTCTGAACTTTTGAAAAATTTGTTAATTATGCACAGATATTATGTTAACTGCGTTATGTTAACTGTGTAACCCATTTTGTAACCTTGTAACCATTTTGAAACCGTCGATCTATATTTAGTTTTTTCCGTTTTTTCCATCCCTAAATATAGTGTTTTTCAAAAATGCAGGAAATCCTGCATTTGTCCAAAATCAATTCAGGCGTATTTTTTGCGTTTTCCCGCCCCGGCAAAACCACCAAAAGCCCCTGCGCCAAGGGTGCAGCCCAGGATCGGCAGGATGCCGCCGAAGCCCTCTCCGAAAAACAGCAGATTGCTCAGAAGCAGCATGATGAAGTAGACCCCCGCCGTGCCCAGTCCCCACAGCATTTTTTTCTGCGGCATCCGCAGCGCCGCATAGGCGGACAGAATAAAGGACACCAGCGCCGTGATGACATAGACAACCACGCCCATGGTCTCCTGCTTCAAAGAACCGGACAGCACCAGCTTTGCTCCCGCCAGCGACAGCAGGATCGTCAGAACCGGCATGGCGATGAGCGCCGGGATCAATACCTTTCCTGTTCCCTTTTTCTCATTTCGTTTCACAGTCCATTCCCCTCCCCTCTTCTATCCCAAGCCTATGCGGCCTGTACAAAAATCATTCCGTGGTTTTTCCAAGAGACGCATAGCCAACGCCTCCCTCATCAGTGGGAGCCATGGTTGCAGCTTCCAGTCATTTGCCAGGCAGCCAAAAATTTCTCAAACGCAAAGCGGCGGGAGGTTATTACCTCTCGCCGCTGCTGCTTATACTAATTATATTATACGTCCAGACTGCACAGGTCTTCCATGCGCTCCCGGCGCACCGCCACATAGGACTCTCCCTGATGGAGCATGACAATGGGAGGTCTGGGAATCCGGTTATAATTGGACGCCATGGAATAATGATATGCGCCGGTGGTCAGACACGCAAGAATGTTGCCCCGGTGAATGGTTTCCGGCAGGGGTACATTCTCCTGTATGATATCGCCGCTTTCGCAGCACTTCCCTACCACACTGCAAATCAGCTCTCTGGGTGCGTTCATATTATCCGCCGGTAAGACGGTGTAGTTTGCGCCGTAGAGGGCGAAGCGGATATTGTCCGTCATGCCGCCGTCCACAGAGACATAGTTCTTATAGCCCGGAATGCTCTTCATGGTGCCGGCGGTATAGAGGGTCATGCCCGCATCGGCAACGATGCTTCTGCCCGGCTCGAAGCTGACGGCGGGAACGGGGATGCCCAGTTCCCCGGCCTTGGCCTTGATGAAGGCGCCAACCTCTCCGATGCTCACAGGAATATTCAGCACGGGATCGGAGGCAATGTAGCGGACGCCGTAGCCGCCGCCCAAATCCAGCTCCGACGCCAGATATCCATGACGGCGATTCATATCCGCAATAAACGTCATCATGACATCCGCCGTGCGGATAAACACATCCGCGTCAAAAACCTGAGAACCCACATGGCTGTGGAAGCCCTGAAGGCAGATATTTCCCAGATTAAGCGCCTGACGGACAGCTTCCTCTGCCTGACCGGTTTCGATGGCGAAGCCGAACTTGGAATCCACCTTGCCGGTGGCAATGGCCTCATAGGTATGGGGATCAATGCCGGGGGTAACACGGATCATGACGTTCTGGGTTCTTCCCCGCTCCCGGGCCAAACGGTCAACGGCATAGAGCTCCTCCAGATTATCCACCACAAAGCAGCCGATGTGGTTGTCCATGGCGTAGGCAATGTCCTCGTCCGTCTTGTTGTTGGAATGGAAGCAGGCTCGCTCCAGAGGGAAGCCGGCAGCCTGCGCCGTATGAATCTCTCCCACGGAAACCACGTCAATATGCATTCCCTCCGCCTTCATAATCCGGTAAATCTGCTTGAAGGACGCCGCCTTGGAGGCATAGTACACCTTGGAGCTTTCCCCAAAGGTCTCGTGGACAGCGGCCAGATAGGTGCGGCAGCGCTTACGGATCAAATCCTCGTCCATCAGGTACAGCGGGGTTCCGTACTTTTTTGCCAGCTCCACCGTGTCCTGATTTCCCATCAACAGATGTCCGTTTTCGCTTACCAGCAGGTTTTCGCAGATCAAATCCCGGTTCATAATCTTTCTCCTTAAAATGAAATAAAAAGAGGCAGCTGCCAAGACAGCTACCTCATCAATTCACAAAAACTTGTAAACCCGATAGCTCTCCGCATGAAATGCGACAGTACAACGGATCTTATTCCCCTGTACCAGACTGCCTTCCCGTCGGAAAGCATCTTCGGCGGTCTCCCCTTTCCCACAGTCTGAGCCCCACCGGGCATACTGGACTGCGTTACTCTTGAAGCACCGCGCCTCTACCTAAATTTTTTGCCATTCTATCACAGATTGTTTTCGTTGTCAATCCTTTTTTCGCCGGAGGATACAATTTTTCCGCAGGCAATTTTCTCCCCGGCATTTCCCGCCGGTTGAGAGGTGAAATCATCCACATTTCGGTGGATAATCACCGTTTTCCCGATCACCTCTCCGATTTCAAACCGGTTCGTCAGGAAGCACGCAAAGGCGTATCCGTTATTTCCAAACAGCGGGATCAGATCTCCCGCATGGTTGGGATGGTCGCACCCCGCCGGATTATAATGAGTTCCCGCAGCAGCAAAGGGGTCGGTTTCGTTTCCCGAACAGGCGTCGCCATCATGAATGTGGAACGCGAAAATATTGTTTTTGCAGGGATCGGATTCCCCGGGCAGGCCAAACACCTGAACGCAGAGCAGCACGCCATAGGCCGTCCGGTGAAAAATCAGACTTCCTCTGATTTCCGGATATGCTTCACTGCCGGCGATACTTGCCCTTGCGTCCGGTTTGCTCTCCATTACCTGTTGAAAATACGACCAACGTGCTTCCATCCTGTCATCCTGAGCTGCCATTCAATTCCCCCTTCCGGGATATTATATGTATGCCGGGGAATTGGGTGAATCCTGCTCTTAGACGTAACGGATATTCAGATTGCCAAAGCTGACGTCCGCCTTGATATGGATCGTCCCCTCCACGACGCTTGCGGGTCTGCCGCTGATCTGGGGGCCGCCGGCAAAGGCCGTGTCGTGCTCCACCGTCACTTCAAAGCGATCCGGGATCAACAGGGTCAGCTCACCAAAGCTGTTATCCACCTCCACGACGCAGTTGGGGGCGACCGCTTCACAGCCGGAGAAATCCACGGTAAAATCCCCAAAGCAGGTGTCCACGCTGCCGCCCCGGAGCATGGAGGTGACCACAGCGGTGCGGTGGCTGCCAAAGGCCATATCGCAATTCAGATTCCCATTGACGCAGCTATATTCACGGGACGCCTTCTGGTTCGCTTTGTCACCGGATTTTATGGTTACTCCGTGACGCCGCCAGGGCTTATTGCCGCAGAGCACGTCGATCAGCAGGCTGACGCCCCACAGCAGAAGAGCGGCAGGGATCAGGATGCCCCAACTGAACTTCAGGGCAAGGATGCCGTAGGCATTGAGCAGGGCGCCCACGCCCACTGCCGCAATGGCAAGGCAAAAGGCAGAGAAATGTTGCAGCAATCCGGAAACGCCCACAAAGACCAGCGCCGTCGTCCAGAGGATCGTCCACCAGGACACATCCATTGCGGGGACAAAATTCTTGCACAGGAGCAGGCCGCCCACAACGAGAACATAGAGAGCAAAGAGAATACTTCCCCGCTTGCTTTCCCAATGAAATTCAAAGGCAGGACGGTCATCCTCTTTGTCGTCCACAAGTTCCGCCTCCCGGACAGGCGTCTCGGAAGCGGCGTCCTTTCCCAGCAGTTCGTCTACGGTGATGCCGAAGATGTCCGCCAGGTCAGGAAGAACAGAAATGTCAGGACAGGATAAATTGTGCTCCCACTTGCTCACCGCCTGGGGGCTGACGCCCATGCGTTCTGCAAGCTGTTCCTGGGTCATGCCCAGCTTCTTGCGATGAAATTTAATTCGATCTCCAATTGTTTTTTGATTCATAGGTTCATTACCTCCCTTGTGTCTTCACTATGGCACACCCCAGGGAAAAAATCAATCATCCAATAGTTAACCTGTGGATTTTTCCCAACTCAACCGCCGGTTGAGTTCCCTGTTTCCCCCGATTTTTCAAGGTTTTCAGACCGAAAAGCCCGCTGAGCGCCGCAGCGGATTTGTTCAGAGGTTCCTTAGTAATCCAGTTCGCTGCCGCCGATGAATTCCCGCAGGAGAGAATCTCTGGGCAAATATTTCTCGGAAATATCCGGCACCTCTCCCATGATCTGAACCAGATCCTCCAGTTCGGGGAAGTCTGCAACCAGCTTTTTCAGGTCTTCATAGAGGTAATGACGGTAAATGCTCAGCTCGCAGGAGTAGAAGGAATCCACGCTGCAGTGGGCATATTTTTTGAAGGGCATGATATAGTTCTGCTCCCCCTGATCCACCTTATCCTTCATACTGATGGTCTCTATCAGGGGACGGTTTCTCCCCATGCGATCACGGATCAGCCTTCTCGCCAGACGAATCTTGGAGGGATGGAGGACGAGACCGTTTCTGCCGGTGATTCTGGTACGCACGCTGACGTAAATACGGCTGGTCTGCTCGGTGTAGCCGGTGACCTCCGGGTTCAGGGCATGGATACCCTCCATAATAACCAGTTCCCCCGGCTTCAGTTGCAGCGTCTTTCCCTCAAACACCCGGCGGCTGGCTATAAAGTCATATCTGGGCAGCTCCACCTTTTTCCCCGCCAGAAGCTCGCCCAACTGCTGTTGAAAAAACGGGATATCCACACGGCTGGGTTTTTCCAGATCCAGCTTATTTTCCCGCATCAGTTGGATTTCCTCCGGAGTCAGGGAGCAGAAATAGTCGTCCATGGACAGGGTATGGGTGGGAATGCCCCGCCGCTCCAGCTCCCGCTCGATGAGCAGCGCCGTGGTGGTCTTGCCGGAGCCGGAAGGCCCCGCCAAAAAGATCACCGGACGGGTCTCCCCGTTGGCCTCCAGTATATCCACCGCCTGGAAAATCTGTGTATCATAATGTTCCCGGTCGCTCTGTATCATCGCTGCGGGGTCCGCGGAAACCAGTTTTGTCAGTTGTTCCGTTGTCATCGCTCATTCTCCTTTTTTGTCAGAGTGCTTTTATTATATCAAACGATGAATAAAAAGAAAATCCCTATTTTGAATTTTCTCCGCAAAATCATGCACAGAGCCGCCTGCAGCGTTGCTGCAGACGGCTCAGGTTCCGTCTGTATTCGATTATACTTCCGCCACCGCTTCCACTTCCACCAGTGCGCCCTTGGGCAGAGCCGCTACGGCAACGCAGCTTCTGGCAGGATTGCCGGTGAAATACTTGGCATAGACCGCATTGAACGCCGCAAAATCCCCCATGTCCTGCAGGAAGCACAGGGTCTTCACGGTTTTCTCCAGACCGGAGCCCGCTGCGGTCAGCACCGCCGCAAGATTTTTCATCACCTGCTCGGTCTGACCGGTAATGTCAGCGGCTTCAATATTCCCGGTGGCGGGGTCAATGGGAATCTGACCGGAAGTGTAGACCAGATTGCCCACCTTCATAGCCTGAGAATAGGGGCCAATGGCCGCCGGCGCCTGTTCGGTAAAAATTTTCTCCACGGATTTCTCCTCCTTCAACATTTTTCTTCATCATATCCCAAATGGGTCTGTTTGTCAATTCAATCTTCAATTCTGGAGCGGATATACTCCGAAACCTCCCGGCGGTGAATGCCCAGAACCGCCGCAAACTCGTCATTCAGCAGCTTCTCGGCGTCACGCAGGCACTGCTCCTCCGCAGAGCGAAGCCGTTTTCCCCTGGCTTTCAGTCGTTCCCGGGTTATGTACAGGGAGCGGATCATGTTCAGCAGGTCGCGGCGGTTTCCGCTGACCAAAATATTTTGAAATACGGTTTTCCGCTCCCCGGCATCCTCAGGCCAGAGAAGCTCCTCCAGACGGACAGCGGACAGCATTTCATCGATCTCGTCCTTCGTCAGCAGAGGCCGCATTTTCGCAACCAGCGCTTCGTTCTGTACCGGTACGAACACCGTCGCCCCTTCCCGGGCAACCGGACGAAGGACAAAGTATTCCGCTTTTTCCCTGCCGACCTTCATCACCGTGACCTCGGCAATCCGGCAGACTCCTTCCGTACCGTAGCGCACCATTTCTCCGATTTTGTACACAATTCCACTCCTTTCGCACGTTCTTCCATTTATAGTATACCACGTTTTTTGAAGAAATGTCATGGTCAAAATCAACAAAAATATGGAAATTTTTTCTTTCCATGAACTTTTTTCTTGTGAATTATGGTTAGTTTTTCCGCCATGTCAAAAATATTTTCATCTTGCAAAATAACGCTCCCTTCGCTATGATAATAAAAAACGCGGGGAGTTGAGATCACAATGGAAGCGATACGAATTCTTTGGGAGGACGACGACCTTCTGGTCTGCGTCAAGCCCGCCGGCGTCCTGTCCTCCCAGGCGCTGTTCCCTGACCGCCGGGTCTATCCCGTTCACCGTCTGGATCGGGAAACCTGCGGGGTCATGGTCTTTGCGAAAACCTCCCCCTGTGCCGCAATGCTCTCTGCCGCCTTGGGAACGGAGGTTCGGAAGGAATATCTGGCTCTGTGCGAGGGCTGTCCTCCGGCGGAGGGTCGCTGGATTGATCTTTTATATCATGACTCCACGAAAAACAAAACCTATGTGGTGCAGAGAAAACGAAGGGGCGTTCGGGAAGCCCGGCTTTCCTACCGCCGTCTGTCCTCTGGGGAGACCTCTCTGGTTCATGTAACGCTGGAAACCGGGCGGACGCACCAGATTCGGGTGCAATTCGCTTCCCGGGGCTATCCCTTAGTGGGAGACAGAAAATACGGCGCAGCCTCAAAGGGCGCTTTGCAGCTCTACGCATGGAAGCTGACCTTCCCCCACCCGAAGGGTCAGGTTATGACCTTTACCCTTCCGGAAGAATTCTTTCCGGAGAACATGATTCTGTCTTGTAATTATTTCTCCCAAGGAGTATAATAAAGAGTAGAGCAAACAAAAGGCCACGGAGCTTCCGTGGCAGATTGGAGTTTTTTATGGCAATTCGCAAACGTCTGGACGCCTATCTGGTGCCCGGTAAACATATTCACCTCATTGGCATCGGCGGCGTTTCCATGCGTCCTCTTGGACTGGTGCTGCGGGGAATGGGCATGACCGTCACCGGTTCCGATATGAATTCCTCCGTTTCCACGGACGAGCTGATCTCCAAGGGCATCGAGGTGCATATCGGGCACAACGCAAGCAACATTGAGGGAGCCGACTGCATCATCCGTACCGCCGCCGCCCACAACGACAACCCTGAAATTGCCGCCGCCAGAGCCATGGGAATCCCGGTTTTTGAGCGGGCGCAGGCATGGGGCGTGATCATGCGGGCGTATAAAAACGCCATCTGCATTTCCGGCACCCACGGCAAAACCACCACCACCTCCATGATCACGCATATTTTCATGGAGGCCGGCCGTGATCCCACGGTGATGCTGGGCGGCTATCTGCCCCTGCTGAAGGCCGGTCACCGGGTTGGCGACGGGGATACCATCATCATGGAGAGCTGCGAATACTGTGATTCCTTCCTGAATTTCTATCCTACCGTGGCAATTATCAATAATATTGAGGCCGACCACCTGGACTATTTTAAGGATCTGGCCGCTGTGGAGCGTTCTTTCCGGAAGTTCGCCGGTCTGGTTCCCCGCACCGGCTATGTCATCGCCAACGGGGACGATCCCAACACCGTTGCCACCCTTTCCGACCTGAACTACATTTCCTTCGGCCTGAATCCCAAAAACAACATCCATCCGGTGAACATTTCCGATGATTCCCGCAGCTTTGAGGTTTACTGCTTCGGCAAGTTCTACTGCCATGTGGAGCTTGGCGTCTACGGAAAGCACAACGTCTATAACGCCCTTGCCGCCGCTTCCGCCGCCTATGTGATGGGGGTGGAGGGGGAAGCGGTCAGCCGTGGTCTGACCGGTTTCCACGGTGCGGGCCGCCGTATGGAATACAAGGGCACCTACAACGGGGCAAAAGTCTATGACGACTACGCCCACCATCCCGGCGAGCTGAAAGCTCTCATTGATGCCGTAAGAACCATGGGCTTCCAGCGGATCATTCTGGCCTTCCAGCCCCATACCTACACCCGCACCCGTGCGCTCTTCGACGATTTTGTGGAGCAGCTTCGCCGGGTGGATCTGGCGATATTGACGGAAATCTACGCCGCCCGGGAGAGCAACACCATCGGCATTTCCTCCCGGGATCTGGCCGCCCAGGTGGATGGCGCAATCACCTTTGATACCCTGCCGGAGGTCGCCGCATATCTGAAATCCATTGTCAAAGAGGGCGATGTGGTGCTTACCGTGGGTGCGGGAGATATTTACAAGGCCGGAGAAATGCTGCTGAAATAAGTTCTGATTCGGAGGAAATCCCCATGCAATTTCAGGGTTTACTGTTCTTTATCATTATGATTTGCGTGGGATACTTCTCCATCAAATCCAAATTGGTTCCGGAGGAAGCCACAGACGTTCTGCCCTCCATACTGCTCCACGTCTGTTTTCCCGCCATGCTCTTTTGCACCTTCTCCACCACAGGGAAGGAGGAATTGCTGTCCGCGGGACTTCCCACCGTCATCGTCTCTCTGGTGTTCAGTCTGGTTCCCTTTTTGATTTCCTTCCCCCTGTTCCGAAGCTTCAGCGACGCCCGCCGTCCCCTGATGCGCTATATTTCCAGCATCGGGAACACGTCCTTTGCCTGTGTTCCCCTGCTGGGTCTGTTTCTCACCAACAGCCAGATGTCTGTGGTACTGGTTCACGGGGCGGTCATGGACTTCCTGATCTGGGGCGTCCATCAGCAGATTTTCATCGGCAGCTCCACCGCCGACAAAGGGCTCCTGCTGAAAAAGGCCCTGACGCCTAATCTTTTCGCCCTGATCTTCGGGGTAATCTGCTCTGCCTTTTCTTTGCAGACGCCCCAGTTTTTGAGCTACACCCTGGAGGCTTTGGCCGCTGCCGTGTCTCCCCTTTCCCTGATCTTCATCGGTATGCTGATCTGCCGCTATGGTCTGCTGGGCTGGATTCACAGTAAGATTGCCATTGTGTATTCCCTTCTTCGGGTGATCCTCTTCCCCTGTCTGGTCTTCGGAATTCTCTATTTCCTCCTGCCGCTGGACACCGCTGTGATCCTCGCCATCTGCTTCGGCAGTCCTTCCCCGGTCAGCGCCGTCCTCTGGTGCAAGCAGTACGGCAAGGACACCAAGCTGGCCGTGGATTGTCTCATTCCATCCACCATTCTCTATTTTGCTGTCATGGGCGGTCTGCTGATTTTTCTTTCCGGCTTGGGAATTTTTTCTTAATGCCGACAGATTGCGACAGCATTTTTCTTCTCCCTGTGATATTCTTGTCTTACAGCTTATCCAATGCGAGCGCACTTCATATTCCAAAGCACAACTGGCTGCCCTCCGGGAAACCGGAGGGTCTTTTTTGTGTCGAAACCCGTCATTTGCGCATATTTTGGTAAGGGAGGGGGGGCTTTTCATGGCAAGATACGTTATGAAATTTGGCGGCAGCTCCCTTGCAGACGCAAAAAAGCTGTATCACGCCGCACAGATGATGGCCGACCAGTGGAAACGAGGGCATCAGATCATTGGTGTTCTTTCTGCCCAGGGGACGACGACCGACAGACTTCTGGCTTCCGCCAGAGAAATTGACCCGGCGTGCCAGGGGCGGGAGCTGGACGCCCTGTTATCCACAGGAGAACAATGCTCTGTCAGCCTGTGCGCCTTGGCGCTGGACTGCATGGGCATTCCGGCGGTGAGTCTGTGCGGCTGGCAGGCAGGGATCGAAACCGACAGTCAATACGGCGACGCCCGGATTCTCCGGCTGAACAGTCAGAGAATCCCCAGAGAACTGGCGGAGGGAAAAATCGTACTGGTTACCGGCTTTCAGGGCGTGGACTGCCGGGGCAACATCACAACGCTGGGCAGAGGAGGCTCTGACACCACCGCCGTGGCGCTGGCAGCCATCTTAAAGGCTGACCGGTGCCTGATCTATACGGATGTGGACGGCGTTTACGACAAAGACCCCAAGCGGTTTCCCAACGCCCAAAAGCTCCGGCGCATTCCCTATGACCGAATGCTGAGGATGGCCAACGCTGGAGCAAAGGTGCTGCATCCCAGATGCGTGGAAATTGCCAAGGCAAAGGGCGTAGTGATTGAAGTCCGCTCCAGTCAGACGGATCTACCGGGAACGGTGATTAAATAAGCGGAGAAATTTGAAGAAACCGTTGTTTTGCGGTGCATTATCCTGTATAATAGTACATTATCAGAGTAATGCACCGATTTTTGTATAAGGAGAGAGACGCCATGCGTTTTTCCATAGAAAAATTACACAACATGACTGCGCCGGAGGGTCTGCCCCGACCGGAAGACCTGCTGGGGACGGTGGAATATGAGCGAAATACCCTCTGCGCCGCAGTGCTCTCCGCTCTCCAGCCTCTGCTGGACAAGCTCTGTCCTCCTCCGGAAGAAGGCTGGCTTCCCTGTGCCTACACCGCTCTGTGCCACCAGCTTTTCCCCGATCCTGCCTATGTTTTTCCCGGTGCGGAGGTTCAGCAGGGTCTGAATTTGCTGGTCTCCGGGCTGGAGCTGGCGCTGGATGCGGAGGACGCTCCCTTCGATCCCCTGTCCGACCTGCTGCCCTTTGACGAAGGTCTGCGGAAGCAGAGCCGGGTTCGGGAGGAATACCGCCAATTTGTTGGGGACATCCGCAGCGCAAGGTTTCTTCTGACCATGCGTCTGGGGCGGGAGGTCATGCCCTTCGATCCCGCCTCCCATACCATCGGCGTGCGAAATGTTGCCGTTCATACGGCGATTTCCGCCCAAAAAGCAGGCTTGCCTGTGGACGTGCCTCTGGTCGCCGCCTCCTCCCTCACCCACGACATCGGCAAGTTCGGCTGTCGTGGGGAGGACGCTCGTCGAATTCCCTTCCTTCACTACTACTATACCTGGCAGTGGCTTTCTCAGCGGGGTCTGGAGCATATTGCCCACATCGCCGCCAACCACTCCACCTGGGATCTGGAATTCGAAAATCTTCCCATAGAATCTCTCCTGCTGATTTATGCGGACTTCCGCGTCCGGGGCACCAGAGAAAAGGGCAAAGAGGTTGTCCGTATTTACTCTCTGGCGGAAGCCTATGACATGATCATGTCCAAGCTCTGCGACATGACCCCTGAGAAGGAAAAACGTTATCGCCTTGTCTACAGCAAGCTCCGGGATTTCGAGTGGTATCTCCACGACCGGGGCGTAGGGACAGACCTGTGTTCCGCCTCCGCTCCCGCGGTCACGCCCACGGATACGGCGCTGCTCACCGATCCCCACGCTCTGGACGCCCTGCGTGACCTGACCTTTGACAACAACATCCGTCTGATGCACACCATCAGCACCGACGCCTCCTTTGACCTGCTGCTGGAGCAGGCCCGGGGCGAACGAAACACCCAGCGAATCCGCACCTATCTGCGGCTTTTCGATGAATACAACACCTATATGACCCGGGGCAGCAAGCAAAAGCTGCTGGCCTATCTCTATGAGCTGCTGATGCATCCTGCCGGGGACGTGCGCCGGGTTGCAGGCAGCATTATGGGAGAAATACTGGCAAATTCCGGCCCCAAGTATCGGAAGGAGCTGCCCTCCGCCGCGCCGAAATCCGCCATTGCGCCTACCATGCTCGCTCTGCTGGACGAGTCTGTGGCGCTGTGGGACAGCTATATTTCCCAGTGCCTCTCCCCGGATCACAAAATCGCTCAGAAGCACGCCCTGCGGATTTCCAATTCACTGAAAACCATTTGCGCCTCCCTCTTTGCCTGCTGTGAGGCGCAGCTTGCCGGCCAACTGGCGCAGAAGCTCTTTGATCATCTGCCCGGTCTGGCAGAGACGGAGGCCTTTGTCCTGCTGGACTGTCTGTGCAATATTCCGGTAAAATACATTACCCCCGCCATGTTCCGCCTTGCGCAGCCCCAGCTTCTGACCATGCTGCACAGCTCCACCCCCCGGTGGCAGCTTGTGGCTCTGCGCTGCATTCTCCACCTGAAATCCGTGGCGGACGCAGACTTCCTCTGGGAAGCCACCCTCCCCTGTCCGGAGGAAATTCCGGCGGTGACCTATCTGCGTTGTCAACTGTCCGGCCACCTTGTGGAGCCTCTGCAGGGGCAGGATGTGGCGGCAATTTACCTGAGCAATCTGAAAAACGCGGTGCATTGGACGGTAAAAAACGTCCAGATTGATATGCTTTGTCAGGATCTGACCCAGCACCCCGAAAACGCCTTCCACACCGCAACCCACCTGTCCAATCTCCTTTCCGTCAGCGAGCATCTTCCCGTCCGGGAACACGCCGGTGAGGCTCTTCTGTCCATTGTGGATCGCCTCACGGTGGATCAGCGCAATGAGCTGTGTGTGGATCTGATGCGGGAGCTGGAGAACGGTCAGGAGCAGATCGTCCGTTTCATTCCGGTTTATCTGGGGCGGATGCTCTGTACCCTGCCGGAAAAGGAAATCTGGGAGGGCATTGATTCTTTAGAGTCCCTGCTCCGTTCCGGTACGGAGCGTTCTGCGGAGCCGGTTCTCATCACCTTCGGCAGTCTGATTGCCAATCTGCCGGAGAACAGCATGGACATGATCGATGATTGTCTGGGTCTGCTGCTCACCGGCGTTGCTCACTATAAGACCACCATCCACCGCAGCGCTCTCCAGGTTCTGTGCCATCAGATCATCGCCAATGAAGCGCTGCCTGACTCCCTTCGCAGCCACTGCTTTACCAGGGTCTGCAAAAAACTGCTGGTGCTGCTCAGCGAGCCGGACGGCGGTCAGTTGACCTTCTTTAACCGGGCCGCCATGCTGAACCATTTGTACCGCTTTATGGTACGGCACGAAATCGAAGCAGGTGCCTTTGTCTTCCCCAAGCCCAAGCCTGTGGCCTTTTTCCCCGGCACCTTTGACCCCTTCTCTGCCGGGCACAAGGCCATTGTGCAGGAGGTGCGCCGCCGGGGCTTTGAGGTATATCTGGCTGTGGACGAATTTTCCTGGAGCAAGCGCACCCTTCCCAAGCTCCTGCGCCGGAAAATCACGCAGATGTCCACCGCCGACCAGTGGGACACCTATCTGTTCCCGGACAATTTCCCCATCAACATCGCCATCCCTCAGGATTTGGCCTCGTTAAGGAATTGTTTCCCCGGCCGGGAGGTGTATCTGGTGGCAGGCAGCGACGTCATCCGCAACGCCTCCGCCTACCGCACCCAGACTCCGGGGAGCGCGGTATTCTTCAATCACATGATTGTCCGCCGCCCCGCCGGGTCGGAGGCAGGACTTCCCCCGGTATCCTCTCTGCTTCGTGGGAAAATCGTGGAATTTTTCCTCCCGGCGCAGGTGGAAGGCATCAGTTCCACAAAAATCCGGGATTTTATTGACAAGAATCTCGACGTTTCCGCATTGGTTGACCCGATTGTACAAACTTTTATTTATGAGTACGGGCTTTACCTCCGCACCCCCATGCTGAAGGATGTTTTGAAGCCTCAGGACTATGTGTTCCGTATCCCTGATGGGGAAACCGCCTCTCCGGAGATTTTTGAGTACCTTCGTCAAACCTCTCAGCCCTCTGTGGTCGCTCTCTATCCCCGTCAGGGGAAGCGGCCGGTGTGCTGGGCTGCCGGTCATACGGTTACCACCGCAAGCCTCTATGAGGATCTGAAGGATGTGGAGGTTTGTTCCTCCGTCCGGCGGCTGACCTCCGGCAGACTGCTGATGGTGGATCATATTGAAGCGGAGCAGCCTCGTACCCGGCTGATTCTCAATGAATTGCTGGTTCGCAGCCTGTCCGATGAGCATACCTACGCCCTGTGCCGCTGTCCGCCGGAAAACGCCGGTCTCAGAGACGTGCTGGAGCAGTTGGGCTTTGTGCCGGTGGAGGGAACCGCAAATCTCTACTATGTGGATATGCGGGCGCCCATGGTTCTGATTCAGGACGTGCTGCTGTGCATCAAAAATCCCCATCGCAATGCCCCTCAGGTACGATCCTCCATTGAAGCCTCCCGACCCAAGCTCCGCCGCAGCCTCACCGCCCTCTATCCCGGCAAGCTGCTCCTCTGCTTTGATGCGGAGCTGCTGAACCAGTCCCTGATGTTCAAGGTGCAGCAGCATAACGGCGTGTTTGGCATGGATCATGTCAAGCATCTGGGCAAGCGGATGTGCGTGCCCTACGGGAAAATTCTTTCCGATGAGATCGTCCCCAACACCGTCACCAAGACCCTCCATGCGGACAAGAGCTTTGCCCCGGACGGAAGCAATTTCTCCGTGGTTGAGTATCCGGGCTACAGCTCTCTGCCCAATCAGGTGCGAACCATCAAGGCCTTCCGAAGACCTGTGATTCTGGTGGATGATCTGCTCCACAAGGGCTATCGGATCAGCAAGTTGAACAAGCTGTTTCAGCAGGAGGATCTGGATATCTCCCGGGTCATCGTGGGTGTGCTTTCCGGTCGGGGACGGGATTTGATGCGGGAGCAAAACCGGAAGGTGGACTGTGAGTATTTTATCCCAAATCTGCACTATTGGGTCACGGAAAGTCTGCTCTATCCCTTTATCGGCGGCGATTCTGTCAGCCAGCGGGAGGGCGATGGGCGTATGCTGCCCTCCGTCAATCTGATCCTGCCCTATTTCTATCCCCGGCATTTTGTGGGAACCTCCGACGCCGCCATTCGGGAGCTGAGCCGGGTGGCTCTGGAAAATGCCCATCGCATTCTGAAAACGCTGGAGCAGGTGCATCAGGAGACCTTCAACACCCCTCTGACTCTGCGCCGTTTGGGCGAGGCAATTTCCTATCCCCGCCTGCCGGATCGGGGAAAGCAATTGGTCTACGATCTCAGCGTCCCCGCCTCCTCCTATCTGGAGGATGACCTCCTGCATCTGAGCCGCATTCGTATGAGAGGAGAAGCTGTCAATGGAATATAAAGCTTGGAAGGGCTTTTGCCTTTGTTCTCTGGGAGGTCGCTTCCCGGAGAACGCCGTCAGCGTGACCGAACCCTTTGCCCCTCTGGTTTTTCTGGTAGACCGTGACCCGACCCGGAGCCGGGGATGGTTTTCGGTTTCCTCCATGGCGGAAGTCCTGGAGGAGGAAAGCTCCGACCTGCTCCTGCCCGTCAAAGGGGAGGCGCACCCTCTGGATGAGTTTCTTTCCCGCCACGGTGCAACCGTTCTAAACACGGCCTTTGCCCATGCCTTTGATTTTTTGACCTCGATCCATCCAAAAAGCCGCTATAAGCTGACTCTGGTGGGCTTGGGAGATGTGGGAGGCACCCTCCTGACCGCTCTGAAGCTGTTGGGAAAAGAAATCTCTGAAATCCAGATTTTTGACCCCAACGCCGCCCTGTGCAGCCGCTACGAAATGGAGCTGAATCAGGTGCTGTCTGTGGACGGCGCAACCTTGCCCAAGGTCACCGTCTGTGCCGAGGATCGGCTCTTTGACTGCGACCTCTTCCTCTTTACCGCCTCCCGGGGCGTTCCCCCGGTTGGTTCTCAGGTGGGAGATGTCCGCATGATGCAGTTTGACCTGAACCGGAAAATGCTCACTTCCTATGCCAAACAGGCGAGAGCCGTGGGATATCTGGGTCTGTTTTGCCAGATTTCCGATCCTGTGGATCAGCTTTCCAGAGCGGTATTTCTGGACAGCAACCGAACCGAGGCCGGCGTCTTTGACGGCAAGGGTCTGCTTCCCGAACAGGTGCAGGGCTTTGGTCTGGGGGTCATGGCCGCCAGAGCCGCCTACTTTGCGGAAAAGCTGGGGATTGATTTTTCTCAGGGTCTGGCCTTCGGGCCCCACGGAAATGACCTGATCATCGCCAATTCCGGCGAACACTATGATGCCCGGAGGTCAAAAATACTGACGGAGGCCACGGTCACCGCCAATCTGAAGGTGCGGGAGTTGGGCTTTAAGCCCTATATTGCCCCCGCGCTTTCCTCGGCGGCGGCCAGCATTCTCCGCCTGCTGAGAGGTCAACTGCACTACGGAGCCGTCCCCCTTGGGAAGGCGTATTTTGGCTGTCAAAGCAAGCTGACCCTGCAGGGTCTGAAAATTCATCGGTCGGCGCTTCATCCGGAGCTGACAGACCGTCTCCGTCAGGTACACCGGCGCTTAGAGGATTTTTCCTATGATTGATATTCTCTGTCCAACCCCTTCTCCCCGTCTTACGGCGGCCCTGGATTTCGCTCTCACCGGGATCGCCCACCGATTTGTAACCATAAACGACAATCTACAAAACCGCCGGGTGCTGTTCGCTCTGACCACCGACGCTCAGGGTATGAACAGCGAAACCCTGGAGATTTTGCGGGTTCTCCGCTCCGACCCGGAGCTTCTCGCCGGGAGCGTGGGTTCCCTGATTGTAGACGGCGAAACCGAATTATACACCAAGCAGTTGGCGCAGGAGGTCGCACTGGCGGCTAATTTTGCCGGGTGTCTCTTTCCGGGCAAGCCTCTGGTGGAGGGGACGGGTTCTCTGTATAACCAGCATATTCTGGCAATGCAGCGGGGCTTGACTTGGGAGGAAACCTATTTTCAGCGAATTCGGGAGCTGATCCTTCATTTGGAGCAATTTGAGACCCCGAAATTTTCCCGCCCAAAGCTGCTGGTGCTCCATGCCTCAGAAAAAGGCCGTTCCAGTACCCTGTGGATCTGGGAAAAGTTGAAACAGCGGCTGGATTTCTGCGAAATTCGTGAAATCCAACTGCAAAACGGCACCATTCAGGATTGCCGGGGCTGTTCCTACAGCGCCTGTCTCCATTTTGCAAAAAACGACACCTGTTTCTACGGCGGGGCGATTTCAGAGACGGTCTTCCCCGCCATCCGGGATTGCAACGTGATGCTCTTCCTCTGCCCCAACTACAACGACGCCCTCGGCGCCAACATCACAGCCCTGTTCAACCGCCTGACCAGCCTCCTGCTGCAGAGCGATCTGTACGACAAATATCTTTACGGCATTGCGGTTTCCGGCTACTCCGGCGGCGATCTGGTGGCAAAGCAGCTTTTGGGGGCAATGTGTCTGAACAAAACCGCCATGCTTCCACCCCGGTTTTGTATGCTGCAAACCGCCAATGATCTGTCCGCAATCCGGCAAAAGCAGGGCATCGAAGGAGACATCGCCGCCTTTGCGCAGCGGATTCGGCGGCAGATTTTATAAAGATTTTTCTTGCAATCCGGTGCAGATATGGTATATTTAGTATACAGAGTTTACAGAAAACGGAGGTTCTCCCATGTCAAAATCCAAAGTATATTTCACCAGCTTCCACATTGGCCCCAGAGAGAATCTGCAGCAAAAGCTGTCCCGTCTGATCCTCACTGCGGGTATGGATCAGATTGACTTTACCAATAAATATGTTGCCATCAAGCTGCACTTCGGCGAGCCGGGCAATCTGGCCTATCTTCGTCCCAACTACGCCGCAACCGTGGTCAGTCTGGTGAAGCAGTTGGGCGGCAAGCCCTTCCTCACCGACTGCAACACCCTCTATGTGGGCGGCAGAAAGAATGCGCTGGATCATCTGGAATCCGCCTATCAGAACGGCTTCAACCCCTATAACGTGGGCTGTCACCTGATCATCGGCGACGGGTTAAAGGGCACGGACGATGTGGACGTTCCCGTAGACGGGGAATATGTGACCAACGCAAAAATCGGTCGTGCGGTTATGGATGCGGATATTTTCATTTCCCTGACCCACTGCAAAGCCCACGAAGGCGCGGGCTTTGGCGGAACCATCAAAAATATCGGCATGGGCTGCGGCTCCAGAGCCGGCAAGATGGAAATGCACTCCGCCGGGAAGCCTGTGGTGGATGCTTCCCGTTGCGTTGGCTGCGGCGCCTGTCAGAAGGCCTGCGCCCACGACGCTCCCACCAGAGACGGAAAGAAAATGATGATCGATCAGGACAAGTGTCTGGGCTGCGGCCGCTGCATCGGTATCTGCCCCATGGACGCCATCGTTCCCGCCAATGATGAGAGCACCACCATTTTGAACTGCAAAATGGCGGAATACACCAAGGCCGTGGTTCAGAATCGTCCCAATTTCCATATTTCTCTGGTTATGGATGTCTCTCCCCTGTGCGACTGCTTCGGCGCAAACGATGTTCCCATTATCCCGGATGTGGGGATGTTCGCCTCCTTTGATCCGGTGGCTCTGGATCTGGCCTGTGCCGACGCCTGCAACAAGATGCCCAGAAACAAGGACGCCTACCGTGGCACGGAGACCGGCGACCTCTTCGATTCCACCCATCCCGGAACCGTCTGGCGGGCGCAGATCGACCATGGCAAAAAGATCGGCCTGGGTAATGATGAATATGAATTGATCGAAATTTGACAAAACCCGCCCCTTTGCCAAAGCAAAGGGGCGAGTTTTCAGATTTCTTCTTCGGGAGCGGCAAGGAGCAATTTGGAGCGGCGGATGATCCCAACGTCATTCAGGCTGTTCAGCACCTCCACCCGCCCCAAAGAGCCATGGCGCAGGAGACCGGCTCTTTCCAGCCGCCGCCGGGTTTCCTTTGCGGTGCCGTCCGAACCGTCCAAAATTTCCGGGAAACTTCCCACACACCTTCGGATTGCATTTTTCAAGAAAGGATAATGGGTACAGCCCAGAACCACGGCGTCGGGCGGCGGAGTCAGATGACCTCCAAGCTCCTCCCGCAAAACCGTGTCCAGCGCGGGACTGTCCAGCTCGCCCCGCTCCACAAACTCCACCAGAGCCGGGCAGGGACACTTCACAATCTCGCACTGCTGTCCCACCTGCTGAGCAAGGGCATGGAATTTCTGCTCTCGCAGGGTGGCGTCCGTGGCCATCACCAGAATTTTCCCCTGGGGATGGCGGCACACAGCCAGCTTCAGCGCAGGCTCGATGCCGATGATAATTTCCTCCGGATACAGCGCCCGCAAATCGTTGATCGCGGCGGACGTGGCGGTATTACAGGCCACCACCAGGGCCTTGATCCCCCGGTCAAAGAGCATTTCAGCATTTTTCAGGGTCAGCTTCCGAATTTCCTCCGTGGAGCGGGAGCCGTAGGGCGCATTGGCAGAATCTCCGAAATACAGAAAATTTTCCTCCGGCATGACCTTGGCCAGCCGGCGAAGGACACTCAGTCCCCCAAGTCCAGAATCAAATACCGCAATGGGTCTGTCGTCCATGGTCTGCCTCCTGTCGTGGGTATTTTCCGCTCCAATCATACCACATTTTTCGCCATTTGAAAAGAAAAATCTTTTCAAAAAATGCTTGACAATTATTACTTTGGATGCTATAATACTTGAGCGAAACGAAGAAGGTCGGCAGCCCCGTCCTCACCTCCAGCAAGGCGAAGAGGTTGAATATCGGAATTCCGACGCAGTTACTGCGTCAGTTCGATGCGGGTGCTGCGGGCATCCGCATTTTTTGTTGTGTAATGGAGGTGCTTTACCATCGGCAAATTAGATCATCAGCTCAACGAAGAAATCCGGGATAAGGAAGTCCGTCTGATCGGCGCCGACGGCGTCATGGTCGGTATCGTATCGTCTGAGGCCGCTCTGGCTATGGCAGAGGAACAGGAACTTGATCTGGTCAAAATTTCCCCCAATGCCGTTCCCCCGGTCTGCAAGATCATGGACTACGGCAAATTCCGCTTCGACCAGCTCAAGAAAGAAAAGGAAGCTAAGAAAAATCAGCATGTTGTTGAAATCAAGGAGATTCGTATGTCTCCCGGCATCGACACCAATGATCTGAATACCAAAATGCGCAGCGCAGTCAAGTTCCTGAAGGATGGAAACCGTGTGAAAGTCACTGTTCGCTTCCGTGGTCGTGAGATGGCACATACCGAAATCGGTGAAGAGCTGTTGATTCGTTTTGGCGAAGGCTGCGCCGAAGCTGCAAACATGGAAAAGAAACCCAAGCTCGACGGCAGACATATGTCTATTTTCCTGTCGCCGAAAAGCGCAAAATAATTACAAAGGAGAAGTACCATGCCGAAACTCAAAACCCATAGCGGTGCAAAGAAGAGATTCAATCTTACCAAGACCGGTAAGGTCAAGAGAGCACACGCTTTCAAGAGCCATATCCTCACCAAGAAGGACACCAAGCGCGGCCGTCGTCTGAGAAGCACGACTTACGCTGATGTCACCAATACGGACGCCATCAAAAAGATGATCCCGTACAAATAATCGGAATAGGAGGATACAGAAATGGCAAGAATTAAAGGCGCGATGATGACGCGCAAGAGAAGAAATAAGGTTCTGAAGCTGGCGAAGTCCTACTGGGGCTCCAAGTCCAAGCATTTCAAGATGGCCAAGCAGGCTGTCAAGAAGTCCGGCGTTTATGCATATATCGGCCGTAAGCACAAGAAGCGTGACTTCCGCCGTCTGTGGATCGCTCGTATCTCCGCAGCAGTGAAGCCCTACGGCATGAACTACTCCCGTTTCATGAACGGTCTGAAGAAGGCCGGCATCGAGATGAACCGCAAGAGCCTGTCCGAAATGGCAATCAACGACAGCGCTGCCTTCGCAGCCCTGGTGGAGACCGCAAAGAAGGCTCTGTAATCAGAGATCAAAACCGCTCCTGACGGGGCGGTTT
>JAEDOJ010000121.1 GCA_016302015.1 Oscillospiraceae bacterium
ACATGGAGTGACCGTTTTCGTCCTGTACCGCCACGGTGTTTCCGGCATCATCGGTAGCAATGCCATCGGACTCAAAGGAATTCTCCATCTGGACAGCATTGAAATTCCCCGCTGCATCCACCACGCCCTCTACAAACATCTGCCGGATCTGCTCCACGGCGTCGGACATCTGCCGCACCAGCTTCCCTTCCTGGCTGTCCGGGTTCATAGACTTGTACAGCCGCTTCACTCTGGCGGCAAAGCTTGCCCACCAGTGCTTCATCCGGCTCCAAAGCTCCTGATCCTGATTTCTCAGTTCTGCCATCTTTTGCAGGGCGGTGCCGTCGGTCAGCATGGTTTCCATGCTGTCTGCCACCATTTCCTCAAAGGCCTCGTCATAGGAAAGTTTTCTTCCGTTGTCCTTTGCCTTCTGGATTTGATCCGCAACCAGCTGCTCCACAGACTGTCCCTGTTTTCCGTACTGCTGCACAAGGAAGTTCGCCAGAACCTTGAATTTCGCCGGAGACCACTGCCTGATAAAATGGGTCAGCTCATGGGCGGCGGTGAAGAGGATCATGCCCTCGCCGTTGTCGCCTGCGTTGATGTCCAGCCAGATTTCTCCGTCCTTGTAGAAGCCGTTGGGTGCGGTAAATTCCCCGTCTCTGGTGGAGTAAACCCGGTTTCCGCTGCTGTTGACATAGGACTTGTACAGGTGGAAGGTAAGGCCAAGATCCTCTCCCAGCCTGCTCAGAACCTTGACGGAAGTATCCTGCAAATCGCTGAGATTCTGATAGTCAGCCCGGTCACCCTCATACACCACGCCGCCCTTTTTCCCGGCGGTTTTTTTGCTTTCCTGTATCGCCCTGCGGATTTCCGCAGTCTCACGTCCTACCTTCCGCCCGGCGTCGATCTGCCCCCGCTGATAGGCATTCAGTCTCTGCTCCTTGGTCAGATCCTGAGAGAAGCTGCCCCGCTCCGCGGACAGATTGTACAGGCCGTAGGTGTACGCCTCCTGCGCCCCAAGGATGTAGGTGGTCAGGTCGGTCCCGGTTGCGTACCCCTCCGTCAGAGCAGCGATGGAAGCCGCGTCGATCCCCAGGTCTGCAAACACCGCATAAAGCGTGGCCTGATCCGAGGAACCGAATACAACATCCTCTGCGCCAACGGTCTTTGTTTCTCCCCCCTCCGTGGTCACCCGGAAGGTAAGCTGACCATTGTTGTTGCTTTCAGGGAGGATGGCTTTGATTTTTTCCCCGGTGCTTTTCAGCTCCGTCACGCCGTTGTCCGCAGTATCATACTTGTCATCAGCCGCCTTGATTTTGCTTACAATGGAGTTTTTGGTGTCGTTTTTAAATGTACCCTCCGCAGCCGTGTTGTCCCCTCTGGTCAGCATTATTCCGTTTCTGCCGAAGCGGTGCTGAAGATTGCGGAAGGAAACGGATCCGTCGTCTCCAAGCAGCTTGTCCAGTACGTCGGAAACCTTGTCGTTCTCCATCAGCTTGTTGTATGCCTTGATGTCGGCCTCCTCCGCCCTGTACTCCGCAATCGCGGAGATCGTGTCGGCGGCCTTCCTCGCCTGCCGGCGGTTCATCCCTGCGTCCTTCATCAGAGCGGAAACAATGTCCGTGCGGTTTTGTACCGTTCTCAGGTCGTCTATCTGCTGGCTAAGAAGTCCAAGCAGACGGTTGGAGGAAGGATCCCCGGAAGACTTCTCCAGTGTCTTCTTTACAGCCTCCTGTGCGGATTTCTGCATTCTTGCTTCTTTTCTTGTTGTGGTTTCAGAAGACAAGCCAACAGAATTGTATGCCAACTGGCGAAGGGCATCTTCGCCGCCGTTTTTCCGGATTTCCTGCCCAATTGCGGTCTGATTCGACACGTTTGCGGCGTAATTCACCGCAGAGGTTGGGCCGGCCATAGCGCCGCCGGAGACAAAGCCTCCCATACCGGCCTCCCACAGCTTCCCGGAGATATATTTTGCTCCTGCCTCTGCCTGGGAAATACCCTCCGTTTCCATCATGCGTCTGATCTCTGTGTTCCAGTCGGACTGGCTGCCCATGATGATGCCGTTGGTCACCGTGTTGGCAAGCTCTGTAGCCATCTCCTCAGAGGCTTCCACGCCGCCCTGCACCAGAATGTTCTTGATCAACTGGGAGATCGTATTCGGGTTTTTCATGTTCAGGAATTTGTCAATGGAAATGTATTCAAAGGCGGCCTCCGCCACGCCGGCAGTCAGTGCGCCGGCGATGATCTGATCCTCGCTTGCGCCCATTTCCCACAGTCTTGTCCCCTCTGACTTTGCGGCTCCCGCTCCCATCAGCACCGTATACGCATGACCGCCGATGGCCGCGCCAAGGGCGGAGTCTGCGCCGCTCATCAGAGCCTGGTATGCGTCTCCGTAGGAGAATCCCGCAATATTAAACCCGCCGGATTCCTCTTCGATCCGCTCAGCGGCCTCTCCGCGAAGAATCCCGGCCTGTCTGGTCATGCTGTTGTACGGATTGAAATCCTCCGTATTTCCTGCTGCCATCTGAAGAAGATAGTACACGCCTTCCCCAGCGCCTGCGACCACATTCATAGGGATGGACGCAAGATTATACAGCGCAAGCTCCAGATTACTCGCATCGGAAATCTCATCCCGAAATTCCTGTTCCTCCCGTCTGGAAAGGGTGATCTGCATATCCTTCAGATATTTCTCAGCCGCTTCCTGTCCGTCCCTTGAGTAGATGTAATAATAGGTGTTGATTTCATTCTCTTTGAGAAATCTCCACCCAAGCTCATCGCCCTCCGCCACAGCCTCGTCCAGAGCGGAAGCAACGCCGTTTGTTTTCTGCAGTCTGGAATACTCAACGTCTCCGTTAAGGAATGCGCCCAGCTTATCCCGGACAACCGGAGCGTCGTATTTTGCGTAGAGATCGTCGTTCACGATTTCGCCGAACTGGTTTACCAGACCTCCGGCAACAGGATCATATCGAATCGTGTCCTGATCAAACCGTCTGCGGTATTCTTCCGCATACTCAGCCGTCGGATTCCCATAGTCCCGCTGTTTGGATCTCCACCCAAAGTCGCTGTTTTGGGAAAAGGCATTGTAGTCGTCAAGAACCTTCATGCCTCTCTCATAGGCGGTGTTCATCATTCTCAGGGCGTCCAGTTCCTCCTGAGCAGCCTCGTTTTCGCCCTCTGACAGAATTTTCTCAAGCTCTGAGATTCTGTTTTTGTTCTTCTGGTAAATCTCACCACGGGCAGCCGTGCCGTCATCATAGACGCCGCCGGAAAGAACAGCCGCATTATAGTCCCGCTCATTTGCGAATTGACTGTAAATGCCGTTTCTCATGCTCATGATATCGTCATACTGACTGCCGATATCCATGAGGCCGTCCACATCATAGCCGTAGAACTTCAGTCTCTTCAGGTCGGTGTTGTAGGCGATGATGTCATTGCTAAGCTGGCGTCTGTCTGCTTCCGTCATGAAAGTATTGCCGGTCAGGCGGTTATAGATGTCCTGTCCACGCTGGTTTACGCCGGAGGCGATTTTGGAAGAATCGTCTGCGTTCTGTCGACGGATTTTTTCCATCGCATTATCAAAGGCTTTCTTTTTCTTCTCGTCCAGCTCAAAGCCTGTGGATCTTCGGCCGGAATTATCGGCAGCCCTTCCGGGTCTGCTAACACTTTTTCCTGGATCATTTCTTTGCTGCATTCTTTTCCTCCTCAGCCTCTGCTGTATTTTGCGCCGGCATACTGTAAATAATCCTTGAAATCCTGCGCATCCTTACCCTCGATTCCATTACTGGCAAGCCACATATCCAGCGTTCTGGAATCAATTTTTACATTTGGATGCTGGACGTAATAGTTTGCGGCCATATCCACAATGTTCATAGTCCCGGTACCATTGCCACCGGGGCCATTCGAACCATCATCTCCTGGACTGACATAGCCTCCCGTATTATTTCCGGATTCTCCTCCCGGTCTGTACTCCTTCCCGGTGGCAATATAATAAAGCTGTTTTGCGACCTCCTCGGAGATTCCAGCAGCAGCCAGCATATCCGCACCGGGCATCTGACCGCCGCTGAGGAGCGTGAGAGCCATATTGTAGGTGCGCTCTGTCTGTGCGTCCTCCTTCTCCTGCTGATCCTTCTGGAGCTGGTAGTTCCAATTCCGGTCATCCACGGCGGTCTGATAGTTCCAGTTTCTGTCGTCAATGGCCATCTGATCATTTCTGTCACGTTCTGCATACAGGCGGTTGTATTCCAGCTGCTCCTGTGCGTTTGCCCGGTCATAGGCGCTCTGTAGGCGGTCACCCTCGTCCTGATACTGAGCATATGCCAGTTGATAAAGCTCCGGGATCTTGTCGTTGACTTTCCCGGCATACTCGTTGTAAACGCTCTGACCGGCTGTCTGTGCATAGCTGTTTCCGTACCCGCCGGTCATGGAGGCAGCCATGCCCATGGTGTCCTGCATGGCCTTGCTGCCCTGGGACAGATACATTTCCCGGTACTGGCGGAACAGAGGATCGTCCTCCGCATTATAGGAAAACGCCTGCCGACCATCCAACTGCTGTCCAAGCTGCTGACGGCTGTCCACCGCCTGCTGATAGGCCTGATATTTATTCGTGGGAGTGTAATTCATCCCCTCCCCGGAGATCTTTTCATTTCTCTGCCGCTCATATTGGGCGGCGGAAAGGAAATCCCCGGTGTCCACCGCCTCGTTGATCCTCTGCTGATAGTCCACATCTTTGTCATACTTACGTTTTTCCATGGTTAACCTCCTTCTCCAACAGATTCAGTGCCGCCTGCAGTTCCCCGTGCAGGCGGAAAATATAGGCTTCAAGGTATCTCACCCGGTCTGCGAGATCACCGCTCTGATTCACCTTCGGCTGCTCCAGTCTCATCTGAGATCACTTCCCTTCTCAAAAACATAGGTAATGCTGTGGATTTTGGCGTCACCGTCACCTGTGATCTTAATTCTCAGGTGGTCGCACCGTTTCGGGCGGCAGGGGATGCCAACGGCCTTGCAGGTGATGCCTGTATAGGTTGCCATAGGCTCCCAGGTTCCGGAGGAATCATACTCCGCGTAAACTCTCACACG
>JAEDOJ010000122.1 GCA_016302015.1 Oscillospiraceae bacterium
AGAGGGAGGCAGAAGTGCGGCGAAAAATCGAGGTTCCCTCATCAGAGGGACGCAGGGTGCATTGCAAGATTGGTTGGTTTTCCCAACGTAAAAACCGGTTGAGTTCTGGACTCAACCGGTTTTTTGCAATCTTTTCAATTACAGCTTTGCAGTATTGACCTTCACGCCGGGGCCCATGGTGGAAGCGACGACGCAGGAACGGATATACTGACCCTTTGCTGCAGCGGGCTTTGCCTTGATCACAGCACCCAGCAGGGTGTTCATGTTCTCAGCCAGCTTCTCTGCGCCAAAGGAAACCTTGCCGATGGGGCAATGGATGATGTTGGTCTTGTCGAGACGGTACTCGATCTTACCGGCTTTGATCTCCTTCACAGCGGCTGCCACGTTGGGGGTAACGGTACCGGCCTTGGGAGAGGGCATCAGACCCTTGGGGCCCAGAACCTTACCGAGACGGCCAACAATACCCATCATGTCGGGAGAAGCGACGACGACATCGAAGTCGAACCAGTTCTCCTTGGTGATCTTTTCCACCAGATCCATGCCGCCCACATAGTCAGCGCCGGCTGCCTTTGCTTCGTCAACCTTGGCGTCCTTGGCGAAAACCAGAACCTTGCGGGTCTTGCCGGTGCCGTTGGGAAGAACAATGGCGCCACGAACCTGCTGGTCAGCGTGACGGGAGTCAACGCCCAGCTTGATGTGGATTTCCACGGTCTCGTCGAACTTTGCCGGAGCGGTCTTGACTACCAGAGCCAGAGCGTCGGCTACTTCATACTGCACAGAGCGATCAATCTGCTTTGCGCTGTCCTTATATTTCTTACCTCTAAACAATGTTTTATCCTCCTTAAAGTGGTGATGCGGAATAATCCTCCCACATATTGAGGCGAATACGCCTCGGCAGCAAATTAGTCAACAACAGTGATGCCCATGGAGCGGCAGGTGCCTGCTACCTGGCTCATAGCTGCTTCGATGGTGGCAGCGGTGAGGTCGGGCATTTTACGCTCAGCGATTTCACGAACCTGAGCAGTGGTGATGGTACCAACCTTGTTCTTGTTGGGAACGCCGGAACCCTTATCGGCGCCGATGGCCTTCAGAATGAGGGTCGGGGTCGGAGGGGTCTTGGTGATGAAGGAGAAGCTGCGGTCAGAATAGACGGTGATGACTACCGGAATCTTGAAGCCGGCCTGATCCTTGGTACGCTCGTTGAACTCTTTGATGAACTGTGCAATGTTGACGCCGTGCTGGCCGAGAGCCGGGCCGACAGGGGGCGATGCAGTTGCCTTAGCGGCGGGAATCTGAAGTTTGATATAACCAGTAACTTTCTGTGCCATGATAAGCACCTCCAAATAAAAATGTGGTGATACGCACAAGGCGTATTTTTGGCGGGGGAATCCCCTCCCACGTTTGTGACCGAATGAATTCTCTTATTCGGAGACAACCTCCACCTGATCGAGCTCCAGCTCCACAGGTGTTTCGCGACCGAACATGGAAACGGTCACGCGGACTTTGTTCTTTTCGATGTCCAGCATTTCGACTTCTCCATTGAAGCCGGTCAGCGGGCCGTCAACGATGCTGACGGTATCGCCCACGTCATAGCCGACAACGATCTCACGCTTCTCAACGCCAAGCTGGTAAACCTCATCCTCCGTCAGGGGGGTGGGTTTGGTGCTGCCTGAGGTCACGAAGCCGGTAACGCCACGGACATTCTTAATGATGTACCATGCCTCATCCGTCATTACCATCTTCACCAGCACATAGCCGGGGAAAACCTTACGATCATACGTCTTGGGGCCGTTATCGGTGATCTCCGTAACGGTTTCCATGGGGATAGAGACCTGATGAATGATGTCCTGCAGCTGGCGAGTTTCCACCGTTTTTTCAATGGTAGCTTTTACGGTGTTCTCATAACCGGAGTAGGTATGAACAACATACCATTTCGCTGCTTCTGCCATAGCGATCAGTTGAAGAGCTTGCCCAGCAGGCTCATGCCGCCGCCGGCGGCCAGATCGAACAGGCAAACAATCACGCCAACAACCAGAACCGCGCCGAGAACGACCAGGGTGTTGTTCACGAGCTGCTTACCGGAAGGCCATACGACCTTCTTCAGTTCGCTCTTCATTTCACGGAACCACTTAGACAGCTTGCGACCGGTACGGACAAAGAAATTGGGCTTCTTGTTAGTAGCTTCTGCCATTTTTTCCATCCTTTCGCTTACTTCGTCTCAGTGTGAACAGTATGCTTTCTGCAGAATCTGCAATACTTCTTCATTTCGAGACGGTCGGGGTCGTTCTTCTTGTTCTTCATGGTGTTGTAGTTTCTCTGCTTGCACTCATTGCAACGAAGGGTAATCTTTACTCGCATTTCGGCACCTCCTTAAATTTTGCCTCCCTGCATCTCCACGGCTATTCAAAATTTAGCTGACGCCGAAACTACTTGGCGCCGTCCGCAGGTGAAAAAGGCCGCAAAAAATTTGCCTCCTAATTCGCAGGTAGTGGTATTTTATCACATAAGTTTTGTCAGGTCAAGCATTTTCTTGGGTTTTTCAGAATTTTTTGCAGGAAAAACCCCATTTAATCAATACGAAACAGGCGTTTTGCATTGGCGGTGGTAATTTCCCCCATCTGCGCGGGGGTGACGCCCTTCAGCTCCGCGATTTTGGCCGCCACCAGAGGGACAAACCGGCTGTCGTTTCGCCGTCCCCGATGGGGTTCGGGCGCCATGTAGGGGCAGTCTGTTTCAATGAGAATCCTGTCCATGGGCAGGGCTTCCACCGCCTCCAGGGCTTTTCTGGCGTTCTTGAAGGTGACCACGCCGGTAAAGCCCACATACCACCCCCGCTCCGCCAGCCACAGCGCCAGTTCCTTTGAGCCGGAGAAGCAATGGAAGACGCCGGTCACCTCCGGATGACGGCGGATAATGTCCATAGCATCCCCATGAGCCTCCCGTTCATGGACGACCACCGGCAGCTTCAGGGCCTCCGCCAGCTCCAGCTGTTCCTCAAAGGCATTGATCTGCCGCGCTCTGGGCACGTCCTCATAATGGTAGTCCAGACCGATTTCGCCGATGGCTCTGACCTTGGGATGAGCCGCCAGCCTGCGGTAGCTGTCAAGCAGTCTGCCGTCCACATGGTCTGCGTCATCCGGGTGGCTGCCCACGGCGGCATAGACAAACTCATATTTTTCTGCCAGAGCCACAGACCGCTCCGAAGAGGGCAGGTCGCAGCCAATGTTCAGAATCAGACGGACATCATGATTTTTCAGGTCTTCAAAAATTGCGTCCCGATCGTCGTCAAACCGACGGTCGTCCAAATGGGCATGAGAATCAAAATACATCAGCGTTCTCCAATTTCGTGACAGGTAAAGAAAATAATCTGTCGTTTTTCCGCAAGTTTTTTCAGTACGTTCATCGCCGCTTCGGCTCGTTGATCGTCAAAATTTACCAGGGCGTCGTCCAGCACCAGGGGAGCGTCCTCCGGCAGCAGCCTGCCGCACATGGCAAGGCGAAGGGAGAGGTACATCTGATCCCCGGTTCCGCAGCTCATGGCGGCGGCAGACCGCATCACGATCCCATTCTCCTCCCGGACGGACAGCCGCATATCCGGCTGAAGGAGAAGCTTCGGGTATTTTCCCCCGGTCAGTTCTGCCAAAATTTCCCCCGCATCGGCGGTAATCTGGGGCGAGAACCGGGAACGAAGGGTCTCATCCGCCCGCTTCAGGGCTTCCAACGCCAAATTCACCCCTTCGTACTGCTCCTCCCCGGCGATGATTTCTTCCTGAACGCCGTTGAGCTGCGCCTCCAGTTCCGAGGCATTTCCGATGGCACGGAGCATTCCCTGCCGTTCCGCGGTCATGGCGGTGAGGCGATAGCTCTCCTCCTTTGCCCGGCGAGCCTGCCGGGTCACCTCCTCCAGATCCATTTCCATAGCCTCCGGGTCTTCGTCCTCCTCCCGGAGCATGGCCTCCACGGAGGCATACTGCTTCCGCAGCAGCTCCAGCGTCCGCCGCTCCCCCGCCAGATGCTCATGGGCCTTCAGACCCGCTGCCAGCGCCTCCCGGCAGGAAACCGTATCGGCAAAGTTGGGGGCAAACCTCTGAACCTCCTCCACAATGGCCTGAATCCCCTTCTGGGCTTGCTCCAGACGCTGCTGCCGGAGCATTCTCTCCTCCTCCGCCTCGGCGCACCGCCGGTCATAGTCCTCTGCCACCGCCAGAAGTGCGCCGCAATCCGTAACGCCATAGCGCAGGAGAAGCTGCTCCGCCTGATTTTTCCTGTTCTTCCCCATTTTCCGGGCAAACAGCAGCGCCGCCAGCCCTGCAATGTCGAAGAGAAGTCCTCCCCACAGCAGGGCATAGAAGCCCTTGATACCTCCAAACAGGGCAAGGCCGAGCCCCGCTCCGATCAAAAGTATGGACAGAAGACTTCCACTTTTCTTCCCGGAAGCCGTCAATTTTTGATATTCTTCCATATCCGCCCTGGCGGCCTGCTTCGCTTCCGTCCCGGTCATGCCGGCGAAGCCCGCAGGGGCCACAGGCCGTTCCACAGGGTCGCCGGTCAGGTCGGCATCCATACGGACAGTCTGGAGATTTCGCTCCGCAGCGTCCAATTCCCGCTGCAAACGCTGCAGGTCTGCTTCTCCGGGCAATTCCGCCACCGCCCGTTCCAGGCGGCTGCACACCGTCTCCTGCCCCCGGAGTCTCTCCCGCAGTTCCTCCAGCCCGCTCTGCTTCCCACCGTTCTGTGCCCGGCGAACCCGCTGCTCCAGCTCCTCCAGACGTCTGCGCTCCCGTTCCGCCTGAGCTTCCTTTTCCCGCAGCTCTTCCACTTCTCTCCGCAGGCTTTCCATCCGGCGCAGCTCGCCTTGCAGCGCCGCCTCCCGGTTTCTCAGCTTGGGGAGCTTCCCCGCCCTGCCTGTCAGCCTGTTTTTATACCCCTTCAGGGCGGTTTCCAGTTGGGAATAGGACATTGTCCCCTCCTCCCCGGTGGTCACCAGTGCACCCAGACGTTTTTCCAGCACCGCATCCGGGGTGACCGCCATGCCAAGCTGG
>JAEDOJ010000123.1 GCA_016302015.1 Oscillospiraceae bacterium
GAATTATCAACGAGGGCGCCAACGGGCTGATCTGTCTCCTGTTATAAACCACCGCACCCTGCCTCCCTCTGACGAGGGAGGTGGCAAAACCGAAGGTTTTGACGGAGGGAGAGACCTAAAACGCACCGTTTTACGTAAAAATCTGATAATTCATAGCTTTTTTCTCTCCCTCAGTCGGCTGCGCCGACAGCTCCCTCGTCAGAGGGAGCCGCAAACGTCCTGCGGTTGTAAACCGATGGCGCGAACAAAAGGGGCTGCTTTCCCGCAGCCCCGCTATTTTTATTCATATGATTCTTCCTGTTGAGCCTGCTTCTCCGCTTCCATGACCTCATAGGTCTTGTCCACGTCAGAGAGCGTCCGGCCGGTGTTGGGCAAGTGGAACACATAATCCAGCGCCGGTTCCAGGTCGGTAAGCTTTCCCCGGGTAATATACACGCCATAGGTTTTGAAGCCGATGGGACAAAGATAGCCATTCTCCATCACCCGGGAGCACAGTTCAATGTAATTGCCGGAATTCATGTGCGCGGAATAGCACAGGCTCACCATGTTCTCATTCACCATGGAGCCATACTGCAAATAGCCATACTCGGAGAAGAAATGGGACAGGTCAAAATCCGCCGTCAGCCGGGTCTCTCCCAGATACAGGTCAAAATTCCCGGAGGATAACTGCACCAGATAGGAATAATAGTCCATTGCCTTGAGCTTGATATTCAGCCCCGCCGCCACCAGCGCTTCCGTAATGATCTCCGCCGCCTTCACGTTGGCAGGTTTATCGCTGCAAACCAGGAAAACGCCCTCGTGATCCAGATACTCCGCAGAGTTTTTGATGCCGGATTCCTCATAGGCTCTCTCCAGAACTCCCGGCTCCAGATCATATTTTTCCGACAGGGCTACATCAAACAGGTCTGATTTGGGAGAACAGGGCAGTGAAGACGGATCTACCGCGCCATTATAGCAGTCACCGGCAATGGTAACCCGGTCAATCGCATAGGTCACGGCTCTTCTCAGGGTGTCGTTGGCGAAATAACCGCTGCCCAAATTGAAGCCCACATAGTCCATCACCGTGGTGGGAACCTCCCAGATTTCCAGATCGCAGCGGTAGCCCGTGGAAGCGGGAGAATTGGGATCGCAGAGAACCACGTCCGCATCCCCGAACTGGAACTGATCCCGCAGATCCATGGCGTCCTCGCAAGGAATCAGGGTGATTTCCTGCAAATCAATGGCGGGTGCTTCCGTCTGCCACCAGTTGGCGTTCCGAAGCAGCCGATAGCCCATAACGGAGAAGGGGCCGGTGCCGGTGGGAACGGAATTTTCGATGGTATCCGCCTTCATAATGGGGACGTCCAGCATCAGGGCAAAGTTCTCATAGCCCGTGTCCAGCTGGACAAAGACAGACCCGTCCTCCTGCGCGGAGCAATAGGACACATGGGACAGCCGTCCCCGGTAGTACTTGCTGCCCCGAGCCGCCGTAATGGAGGACACCACGTCATTTGCCGTCAGAAAGCTGCCGTCGGAAAAGCGCACGTCCGGTACAAGCTTAAAGGTATAGCCCATACCGTCCGCGGTGACGGAAAAGCTCTCGCACAGGACAGGCTCCGGCTGGAACTTGCTGTTGACCACAAAGAGGCTCTCATACATCAGAGAGATCACCGCCCGGTTTGCCGTGGCCTCGCAGTTCAGCGGGTTCAAGCCGCTGGAGGGCAGATAGGCAATGCCAAGGCTGGTCAGCTTCTCTTTTTCAGGGGCTGCGCTGATCACGGTTGTCTCACTCGTCCCCGCCTCCGGCGCCAATGCCACCGTGGCTCCTGCAGGCTCCGTGGCGGCGCAGCCGCTCAATAATATTACCGCTGCAAGCAGCAGGCCAATGATCTTTCTCACAGGCGATCTCCTCGAATCATGATGATAGCAGCCAGAGAGCCTCGCTGATTTCCCACCCGGCGGTGAGACCAGAACCGCTCCGGCTGACAGGCCGTGCATTCCTCCGCAATGTCGATGCGCTGAACCCCCGCCCGGCGCAGCGCCATGGCGTTCAGCTCCTTCAGGTTTACATAATATTTTTCCCCCTGAGGACGGACGGCCTGCTCCGCCTCCTGGCCGAAGGCTTTGAACATAGCTTCCGGCACATCCCCGTCCGTCTCAAAGCAGCACTGGGAAATACAGGGGCCGATGGCGGCACGAATGTCCTCCGGCCGGCTTCCGAACTCCTGTCCCATCCGCTCCACGGCCCTGGCAGGAATTTGCGCCGCCGTCCCCCGCCAACCGGCGTGGACAGCGCCCACAGCCCGCTGCACCGGGTCATAGAGCAAAACCGGGGTGCAATCCGCAGAAAAAACTGTCAGCGCCACATTGGGAACGTTGGTAATCAGGCCATCGCAGCCCTTTTCCACCTCCCGGAGCAGTCCCCTGCCCCGTTCCCCTTCTCCAACCCGCTCCACGATGTCGGAATGAATCTGTTTGGTAAACACCGTATTCCGGGGGTCAAAGCCCACGGCTTCTCCCAAAATCCGATAATTTTCCAATACATTTTCCCGAAGGTCTCCCCGGTGAACTCCCAGATTCAGGGAGGCCAAATGTCCCTGACTGACCCCGCCGAACCGGGTGGAAAAGCAATGCGCCGTTCCCTCCAGAGCGGAGGCGGTCAGATATTCCAGCGTTCCCTTTTGGTTTACATAAAATCCCATTACTTTGCTTCATCCTTATCCCGGCAGCAATGCTTATACTTCTTTCCGCTGCCGCAGGGACAGGGATCGTTTGCGCCGATCTTGATTTTCTTCACAGGCTGCTTTTTCACGGTCTTGTGGTCGCCGCCGGTGCCGGTGATCTTCGCCACCTGCTTGCGCTTGATGTCCTCCTCCGTGCGAATGCGGAAGGTGAACAGGCGGCGGACGGTCTCCTCCCGGATGGCGCCGATCATGCCGTCAAACATGGCAAAGCCCTCCCGTTTGTATGCCACAACGGGATCGGTCTGACCGTAGGCACGGAGCCGAATGCCCTGCTTCAGATCGTCCATGGCGTCGATATGATCCATCCAGTATTCGTCCACCACACGAAGCAGGATAATGCGCTCGATCTCCCGCATTCTTTCCTTGCCAAACTCAGCCTCCCGTTTGGAATAGGTCTGGCGAAGGAGGTCGTAGAGCTTTGCGGAAGCCTCCTCGCTGGTAAGGGAAGCCCCTGCGTTCAAAGCCCCGGCGGGACAATATATCCCTTCAAATTTGGAGGCAAGGGTCTGCATGGGATCGCCTTCCCCGGAAGCGAAGGCATCGGCGACCTCCGTATCCACCACATGGCGGATCATGCCGTCAATGGTGGAATAAAGGTCTTCCCCATCCAGCACCTTCTGCCGCTGTTCGTAAATCACGGAGCGCTGGGTGTTCATCACGTCGTCGTATTCCAGCACGTTCTTACGGGACTGGAAGTTCCGGCTTTCCACGGTTTTCTGAGCATTTTCAATGGCGTTGGACAGCATCTTCGCGTCGATGGGGGTGTCCTCATCCACGCCCAGGGTATTCATCATATTCATCACCCGCTCAGAGCCGAAGAGGCGCATGACATCGTCCTCCAGCGACAGGAAGAAGCGGGTCTCGCCGGGATCGCCCTGACGGCCGGAACGGCCGCGAAGCTGATTGTCGATTCGTCTGGATTCGTGACGCTCGGTGCCTACGATAAACAGGCCGCCTGCGGCACGCACCTTGGCGGCTTCCGCATCCACCTCCACCTTGTGACGGGCATAGGCTTCCTTAAAGGCGGCACGGGCTGCCAGAATTTCCTCGTTGTCCGTTTCCGCATAGGAATTGGCCTCCGCAAGGATCTCATCGGGAATGCCCTGCTTGCGAAGCTGGGACAGCGCCATAAATTCAGCGTTGCCGCCCAGCATAATATCCGTACCACGGCCTGCCATGTTGGTGGAAATGGTCACAGCGCCGAATTTACCGGCCTGCGCCACAATTTCCGCTTCCTTTTCATGGTGCTTTGCGTTCAGAACCGTGTGTTTGACGCCCTCCCGCTTCAGCAGCTTGGACAGCAGTTCGGACTTTTCAATGGAAATGGTGCCCACCAGCACAGGCTGCCCCTTGGCGTTGCAGTCCTTGATCTGCTCAATCACCGCACGGAACTTACCCGCCTCCGTTTTGTAGACCACATCGTGATGGTCGATACGGATCACCGGCTTGTTGGTGGGAATCTCCACGATGTCGATCTGATAAATTGCGGAAAATTCCTGTTCCTCGGTGAGCGCCGTACCGGTCATGCCGGAGAGCTTGTTGTACAGACGGAAGAAATTCTGGAAGGTAATGGTGGCCAGAGTTTTGTTCTCGCTGGCAACGCTGACGCCTTCCTTGGCCTCAATGGCCTGATGGAGACCCTCGTTATACCGGCGGCCATACATCAGCCGGCCGGTAAACTCGTCCACAATAATGACCTGACCATCCTTCACCACATAGTCGATGTCCCGCTTCATAATGCCCCGGGCACGCATGGCCTGATTGATATGGTGGGTCAGGGTGGTGTTCTCAATGTCCGCCAGATTCTCCACGGCGAAGAATTTTTCCGCCTTTGCAATGCCCCGGGCAGTCAGGTTGGCAGTCCGGGACTTTTCATCCACATAGTAGTCGCAGTCCAGATCGTCCTGCTCTTCCTTTTCATCGGTGGTGGCAAAAACCTTCTTCTTCAGGCCGGAGACAAAGAAATCAGCCAGCTCATAGAGCTTGGTGGATTCCTCGCCCTTGCCGGAAATGATCAGAGGAGTTCTGGCTTCATCGATGAGGATGGAGTCCACCTCGTCCACAATGGCAAAATTGTGTCCCCGCTGCACCATATCCGGTTTGTACAGCGCCATATTGTCACGCAGATAATCAAAGCCCAGCTCATTGTTGGTGCAGTAGGTGATGTCGGCGTTGTAGGCGGCACGGCGCTCTTCGTTCTTCAGGTCGTGAACGATCAGACCCACGGTCAAGCCCAAAAAACGGTAGACCTTTCCCATCCATTCCGAGTCACGCTTGGCCAGATAGTCGTTGACGGTGACGATATGGACGCCCTTCC
>JAEDOJ010000008.1 GCA_016302015.1 Oscillospiraceae bacterium
CAATCGTATTCACCACGCCGAGGAAGATCAGGGCGCCGGTGGTTTTGTCCACGATCCCCATGACAAAGGGACGATCCAGAACTACTTCCTTGTAGTCCGGCATGGCGGCCGCCTTTTCCACGATCACGGCGGTGGCCGCCGCAGCCTCCGTCCCCTCCTCGTCCACCTTGAGGTAGGTCTTGTGGAGAACTCTGGAAATACACAGCGGTTCATCGGACAGGTCGGTGAAATCCGCGCTGTCCGTAAAGGCATCGGTCATGCCCATGGCCTGCAAGGCTTGCTCCAGCTTCACAAATTGCTCCAGTTGATATCTGGGCATGGCGATTCTGACCCGCTCCTGACTTGCGTTGTCCAGCAGGCTCACCAGCTCGCTGCCGGTGAGAGAGGCAAGATAGTCCGCCATGGAGTCGTCTTCCCTGGGCAGCAAGGCCAGATAGGCGTACTGGCCGCCCTCGTAGTCCTTCAGGAAGCCCGTGGCCTTCTCGTTTTCCAGATAGACGGTTTCCATCCCGTGCATCATATCCACCCTCTGTTCCCTGCCGTCCCCGGCGTGGAAGACGCCCTCAAAGGTCTCACCGGATTCAAAGGGGCTTGCCCACTTGGCGTCGAAGGTCAGGGCATTGACCAGCACCATGAGGTCAGAGGGGTTCAGGGAATCCACAATGGAGGGAATCCGTCCGGCGGTGTGGTCGTTGACCCAGCCGTTGATCTCTCCCACCGTGTCGCCGTTGAAGGGACGGCTGTAGACCTCCGCCTTGAAATAATTGTCCACGGCGGTGAGGAAGGCCTCCTTCGCCTCCACGTCATCCCGCAGCCACAGGGAGTTGGCAGTCGCCAGCTCCTGCCCCTTCTCCTGTTCGCAGAAGGCAAGGAGGGCATTCAGGGTCTGGCGATCCATGCCCAGGGCCTGCTCCATCTGGGTCAGAGTCTCTCCCTGGGCGCCGTTCACCGTCATGGCAAGGGCAGAGAGGATGCTGTAGGGAGAGAGGATGCAATTATCTCCCCCGTCATAGGTGTTTTGCAGGAGCGCAAGGGAAAAATCCGCAAATTCCGTCTCCCGGTTCACCGGCTCCACGATTGCCGGCTGCGTGTCCGGCTCCGTTTTCTGGTTGACCGGCTCCCCAATTACGGTCTGGTTGACCGGCTCCGCCACGGTTTCCCCGGCACAGCCGCCCAACTGAAGCCCTACCGCCACCAGCAAAAGCAGACTTATCACTTTTTTGAGTTTCATAGAAAGCACCTCGTTTCGTTTGGGTTCTGTCTGATAGACGAGATCCTTTCCTGTTTGTTCCAAAAATTTTACTTGGGCTGGATTCTCAGGAGCTTTGCGATCTTATCCCCCTTGGGGAGGAACATACAGTCTTCATAGGTAATGGCCTTCAGGAGAATGACCAGCAGGACATAGACCACCACCGCCACGGCGATGGCGCCGCCGCAGCAGAGGACCACGCTGGAAACAAAGCCCTTCAGCACATAATACACGGCAAAGGCCGCTCCACCCATGACAAGAGCCACAAGGCCGCTTTTCCAGATAGCAGGCAGAAGTCTGGGGGCTTCGGACAGGCTGCGGCGCATGGCGAAAATATTCAGCACCATGATCACCAGGAAGCAGGCCAGCGTTCCCACGGGCGCGCCCAAAATGGCCACGTCGGGATTTCCCACCAGAATATAGTTCACCGCAACCTTCACCAGACCGCCGATCAGGGTGTTGATAACAGGCCAGACCATATGGTTATGGGCCTGCATAATGGCGGTGGTCATGGTGGTGATGCTGTTGATCAGGACGGTGGGCGCCAGCAGCGCCAGCAAAATGGCTGCAAACTGCAGCTTCTCCCCGCTGTAGCCTCCCAGCAGCGCCATGACAGGCTCTGCCATCACCAGAAGACCTACCGCACAGGGCATGGCAATCAGCCCCATCAGGCGGAGGGAGGAATCCTGAACGTTCTTCACGCCCTTGTTGTCCTTCAGGGTCAGGCAGCTGGTAATTGCGGGAATGATGGCTGCGGTGATGCAGGGAATAAAGGCCGTGGGGAAGTTAAAAATGGTCTGGCAGAAGCTATAGATGCCCTTGGACACCTCGGCGGTGCGCTGGGCCAGGGTCTGCTTGCCCTGCTCCAAGGCGCCGATCTCCAGCAGTCTTCCCATGATGTTCTCCGCCCCTCTGGCAGTCTGCTCCGCAGCGCTGACCAGACGGTGCGTCACGGTGATCTCATCCAGCAGGTTGATCAACTGCAAGCCTGCCGCACCGATGGTAATGGGGATGGCAATGGCCAGCAGCGTCCTGGCGGTCTGCTTCATGGGCAGGGCCGTGCCGCCCATGGAGGCGACCTCCTTCCGGTTGCCCCGGTACTTCAGCAGGACATACAGGGCGGAGAACCCCGCACCGATGCTGATGCCCGCAATGGTTGCGCCGGAGGCATAGGCCTCATCCGCCGTGCTTCTCATGACCAGCCACGCAAAGCCCAGACCCAGCAGCAGCTTTCCCGCGGCTTCAATGATCTGGCTGACGGCGGTGGGCTTCATATTGCCCTGTCCCTGGAAATAGCCCCGCCCCGCAGAGGCAAAGCAGATAAACAGCACCGCAGGGCCAAGGGCAAAGATGGAATAGACCGCATTGGGCATTCCCATCACCTGATCCGCCAGCAGTCCCGGCAGGAGCATCATCAGCCCCGTGCCGATGATGCCGATGGTCATGTAGGCAATGAGAGCGGTATGGAAAATCCGCTTCATCTGCTTCCCGTTCTGCAGCGTGTGGGCTTCGGAAACCATACGGCTCAGCGCCACCGGCAGGCCGGTGGTGGAAATCACCAGCAGCACGGTGTAGATGGCGTAGGCCGCATTGAAGTAGGCGTAGCCCGCGTCCCCGATCAGGTGCTTCAGGGGGATTTTATAGAACATGCCGATGACCTTCACGATGATGGTAGACAGAGACAGAATCACCGCTCCGGTCAGGTAGTTTTGCTTTTTCATTTTATTGTTTTCCAAGGCTTAACCTTCCTTCTTCCTGCCGAACATTTTGGGCATGACATACTCCGCCAGCTCCTTGACCACGGCCTCCAGGTCAATGGTCAGGTACTTGCCCGCGGCATAGAGAATCTTGCCCCGAACCATGGTCATCACCACGTCATGTCCGTTGGCCGCATAGGCCAGGTGGCTCATCACATTATGGCAGGGCATGAGATGGGGCTGGGTGAAATCCAGCATAATCACGTCGGCGTCCATGCCTACCTTGATCATGCCGCACTCCTTCTCTCTGCGCTGGGCTCTTGCGCCGCAGACCGTGCCCATGAGCAGAGCCGCATGGGCTGGCAGCGCCTTGGGATTCAGGGAAATGCCCTTTGCCATATAGGTCGCCGCCCGAATCTCCTCAAACATATCCAGAGAGTTGTTGGATACGTTGGAATCCGTGCCCAGACAGACGTTCATGCCCGCCTTCACCATTTCCTCCACTCTGGCGCAGCCGGAGGCCAGCTTCAGGTTGGAGCAGGGATTATGGGCGCAGGAAACATGGCGCTTTGCCAGCAGCTCCATGTCCTCCTTCTCCAGCCAGACGCCGTGGGCCGCAATGGCGGGGGCGTCCCACACATGGTGGCAATCCAGCACCTGCGCGGGGGTCAGGCCGTGACGCTCCTTGCACTCCTCGTGCTCCTTTTTGGTCTCGGACAGGTGAACCTGCATTCCCAGCCCTTCGTTGATAGCATATTCACTGAGGGCGTCCCACAGACGATAATTTGAAGTATATTCTCCGTGAATGGAAGCGTCAATCTTGATTCTGCCCTTGTCATAGCCGTGCCATTTTTCCTTAATGGCTACCATTTCCTGACAGCTTGGATGGGTCTCAAAGTCAAAATCATCCTCAAACAGGGTGATGGACCGGGAAATATTGGCCTTGATGCCGGACTCCGCCACAGCCTCCGCTACCTCGTCGCAGAAATAGTACATATCGGAAACCGAGGTGGTGCCGAAGCGCAGGCACTCCGCCAGAGACAAAAGGGTTGCGGCCTTCACGCACCGGCCGTCCAGATGAGCCTCCGTGGGGAAGATGTAGTCGTTGAGCCAGGTTTGCAGCTCCGTATCATCGGCATAGCTCCGCATGGGGGACATGGCCAGATGGGTATGGCAGTTGATCAGGCCGGGCATCAGCACCATGCCCTCGCCGTTGATAATCTGCCTGGGCTTTTCCTCGGGGGGAACATCAGAAATGTAACTGATCTTTCCGTCGGTCACGCCTACAAAGGCGGAAAACAACACCCGCAGATCCTCGTCCATAGTTGCCACGGTGATATTCGAAAATAATGTATCCATATTCTGTTTCCTCTCTCATTTATTCCATCAGTCGGAAAGCTTCTTCCTTCTGCTTCAAGACGTCCTCAATTCGTTCTATATACTGCTGGGGAAATTTGGGGTTGTGGAAGCGCTCCAATCGCCCGTCAGGCAGGTTGATCTTGGTCATTCCCCCGCCTCCCAGAGAAATAATGGAATGCAGCTCCTCCATCATATAAATATTGTAAAGTCCTTCAAAGCCGGGCTTGCACCAGCCCACGTTTTCAAAGCTGCCGGACATATATTTCTGCCGGTATAAATAATAGGGTACATAGCCCTCCTGCCGCAGCCGGGTTTCCCCCCGGCGGAGCATTTCTCCCACGTCCTCGGCGCTGGGCAGCCCCATCCGCTCAAAAAACATATCCGCGCCCTTTTTCAGCGCAAGGGTATGGACGGTGATGTTGGAGGGCTTCAGCGCCAGCACCTCCTCCAGAGACCGGGCAAAAGAATCGGGAGTGTCCATAGGCAAGCCCCCAATCAAGTCCATGTTGATGCCCTCAAAGCCCGCTGCCACCGCCTGTGCATAGGCCTCCACGGTCTGAGCGCTGGTATGCCGCCTGCCGATGGCCTCCAGAATCCGGTCGTTCATGGTCTGGGGGTTGATGCTCATACGGTCGCAGCCCAGACGGCGAATGGTTTTCAGCTTGGTCAGGCTCAGGGTGTCGGGCCGTCCCCCTTCCACCGTATATTCTATCAGGTTTGTCAAGTCGAAATTCGCCGCAAGCAGCTCCATCAGCCGCCCCATCTGGGCGGTGGACAGGGTGGTGGGCGTGCCGCCGCCGATGTACAGCGTCCGAATCCGCTTCCCCGCCTCCTTCACCAGCCTGCCCACATGGATAATTTCCTTTTCCAGCGCCTCCAGAAACAGAGGAAGCTGACTTTGCAGCCGCTCCACGCTGGCGCTGACAAAGCTGCAGTAGGCGCAGCGGGTGGGGCAGAAGGGAATGCCCACATAGAGGGAAATGTCCTCCGGTTCCAGCCGTTTTGCCGCCTCCACCGTGGCCAGAGACGCCTCAATGCACAGCTTCCTCCGGGGCTGGGACACATGGTACCGTTCCTTCATCATCCGGTCGGCTCCCGCCGGGTCGCCCCCGTCCAACAGATACCGGGTGGTCAATTTGGTAGGCCGAACCCCGGACAGGCTGCCCCATTCCGGCGGCTCCCGCAGGCAGACCGCCGCTTCATAGTAGGCATTTTGCAGCAAACGCCGCAGGGCGGGCACATCCTCCCCCTGGGCGGCAGGCATCCGTTTTGCCTTCCGGACGGTTTTCCCATGGAAGGTGATTCTTGCGGAGGCGGTCACCCAGGTTTTTCCAACGTGAAGGGAGGACACCGCCCCGTCTCCGGTGAAGGCCGCCTCCACCGGCTCCATAGGCTCCTCCGGGAAGAGGGCAAGCTGGAGCTGCTCCATGGCATAGCGGTGGGTATGGCCGCATAAATATAGCTTCATCAGGGAAGTCTCCTTTTCCTCAGATAGGGATTTCTCCTCCGCTCCTCCTCAAGGGTCGTCCGGTCGCCGTGACCGGGGAAAACCTCCAGCGCCCCGGGAAGGCCGCCCAGAAGCTCCAGACTTTCCCGGAGCCGGGTCATATCCCCGCCCAAGTCCGTTCTGCCCCAGCCCCCGGCAAAAAGGGTATCTCCGCTGAACAGGGCAGTCCCGCACTCCAGGCAGACAGAGCCGGGGGTATGGCCGGGGGTTTCCAGTACCGTAAAGGTCAGCCCGCCTACGGCAATTCTGTCTCCTTCTCTGAGGCTGTGGGTATAATAGAGGTCTCCCGCCGTCAAAAATGACGGCAAACTCAGGTCGTTTTCGTTGAGATACACCGGGCAGCCGGTCTTTGCCAGGGTCTTCACCCCGCCCACATGGTCAAAATGGCCGTGGGTCAGGAGAATGGCGCCCAGGGTCAGACGATTTTCCTCCAGAACGGAACGAATTTTCTCCGGCTCATAGCCCGGATCGATGACAGCGGTCACCCCGTTGTCATCGGAAACCAGATAACAGTTGGTCTGAAACTCCCCCAGGGTCAGGGTTCTGATTTTCATAGGTTCTCCTTTATCTGCCAATCCTTTGTGTCCAAAAGGATGGTCACAGGGCCGTCGTTTTCCGAGGCCACCAGCATATCCGCGCCAAATTCCCCGTGCTGAGGGTCAAAGCCCCGGCTCCGGCACTCCTCCAGAAACTGTTCATAGAGAGGAATGGCGATGTCCGGCGCCGCCGCCCCGGTAAAGCTGGGGCGGTAGCCCTTCTTGCAGTCGGCATAGAGGGTAAACTGGCTCACCACCAGCACATCGCCCCCCACCGCCTGCAGATTCAGATTCATTTTCCCGTTTTCATCGCTGAAGACCCGCAGACCGAGAATTTTCTCCGCCAGCTTTTTGCAATGGGCGGGGGTATCCTCCGGGCCAACGCCCAGAAGGATCAGAAACCCTCTGCCGATCTTCCCCGCCACGGTTCCGTCGATCTCCACGGAGGCGCTTTTCACTCGTGTTACAACCGCTCTCATCAGCTTTGCCCCCGATATACGTCAATCACGCCGTCCAGCCCCCGCATTTTGGTGCGGATGGCCTCCAGCTCCGTCACATTTTTCACCTCAAAGGTGGCGATGGCACGGCCCTTCCCCGCCGTCATCTCTCTGGCAGACAGCTCAGAGACCCGGACTCTGGCGGAGCTGAGCACCGTGGCGATGTCAATCCAGATGCCGTTCCGGTCAATAAACTCAATCTCAAAGGTGGTGGAGAAGGGTTTATCCTCATCGGCGCCCCAGGACACCTTGACCCACCGGCCTGCCATCTTCGGGTCGTCCAGGGACACGTTTTTGCAGTCCTTCCGGTGGATGGACACGCCGTAGCCCTTGGTGATAAAGCCCACAATGTCGTCACCGGGAACCGGGGTACAGCACCGGGAGAATTTGATCATGCAGGAATCAATATCCTCCACGATGACCCCGGAGGCCTTGTGGCGGCTGGGCTTGGAAACTGCGGCAGCCTTGAGATTTTCCCGCTCCTTCTGCTGACGGCTGGCCTTGTTCAGCTCCTCACGGATCCGTCCGAAGGCCTTGACCGCCGTCAGGCCGCCGTAGCCGATGGCGGCGTACATATCCTCCAGCGTGTCGAAGGACAGCTTCTTCAGCAGCAGAGGCAGCAGCTCCGCATCCTGCAAAACAGAGGGACTGATCCCGTTGCGCCGCAGCTCCCCTTCAAAGCTGGACTTGCCGTGGGCGACGTTTTCCTCCCGCTTTTCCTTCTTGAACCACTGCTTGATCTTGGTTCTCGCCTGATTGCTGTTGCAGATCTTCAGCCAGTCCCGGCTGGGGCCTTTGGCGGTTTTGGAGGTGAGAATTTCCACAATATCGCCGTTGACCAGCCGCTGGTCAAAGCTGGCAATCCGGTTATTGACCTTTGCCCCCACCATGGAGTTGCCAACGCCGCTGTGGATGGCGTAGGCAAAGTCAATGGGGGTGGAGCCGGAGGGCAAAGACATGACCTTGCCCTTGGGGGTGAAGACGAAAACCTCGTCGTCGTACATATCCACCTTCAGGGACTGGATATAATCCTCCGCGTCATTTTCCTCCTGCTGGCTCTCCTGCAGGCGGCGCACCCATTCAAATTCCTTGCCGCCGCCCCCTTCGATCCCCTGCTTATACTTCCAATGGGCGGCAACGCCGTACTCGGCAGTCTCGTGCATTTCCCAGGTACGGATCTGCACCTCGAAGGGAATGCCCTGCTGGCCGATGACGGTGGTATGCAGGCTCTGGTACATATTGGGCTTGGGGGTGGAGATATAATCCTTAAACCGCCCCGGCACCAGATTGAACAGGTCATGGATATGACCCAGCACATTGTAGCAGTCCGGGATGCTGTCCACGATCACCCGGAAGGCGTACATATCGTAAAGCTCTTCCAGCTTCTTATCCTGCATTTTCATCTTGCGGTAGATGGAATAGACGTGCTTGATTCTGCCGTAGATGGTGCCGTGGATGCCCACGGAGGACAATCTCGTGGTGATCTTGCTCTGGATGGCCCGCATGAAATCATTGGCCTCCGCCTGATGGGCGTCCAGATAGGACATGATCTCGTTGTACCCCTCCGGGTCCAGATACTGCAGACTGGTATCCTCCAGCTCCCACTTGATCTTCTGCATACCAAGGCGGTGCGCCAGAGGCGCATAGATGTCCATGGTCTCCTGAGATTTGGATTTCTGCTTGGCAGGGGTCTGGTACTGCATGGTGCGGGTATTATGGAGGCGGTCGCAGATTTTGATCAGAATCACACGGATATCCCGGCTCATGGCCATGAACATTTTCCGCAGATTCTCCATCTGCTGCTGCTCCAGAGAGCTGTATTCCACCCGGGTCAGCTTGGTAACGCCCTCCACCAGTTGGGCGACGGTGGTGCCGAAATTCCGGACGATATCGTCATAGGTGGAATCGGTATCCTCAATGCAGTCATGGAGAATCGCCGCGATAATGGCGTCGGTATCCAGACCGGTCTCCGCCACGATCTCCGCTACCGCCAGAGGATGGATGATATAAGGGGAACCGTCCTTGCGCTTCTGATTCTGGTGCTTGGCCTCCGCATAGGCTACGGCACGGTCAATCTGCTCCATATTGGCCTGCGGACAGTGCAGCGCGATAGAGCGCTTCATACTGGCGTAATGGTCGGCAAAGGTTTCCAAATTCACTCACCTCGCAAAGATTGATAAAATTTACTGTTATCCAGAGGATTGGGCACGATCTGAGGGAAGAGCCGCACCCGGACAACGGTGTTCTCTCTGGAATAGGTCAGGAAGCCAAGCTCCTGCAATATTTCAAGACAGCTCATGGTGCGGCGAATGCTGTGGCGATTCCCGCAGTAGGCGGCAACCCCATAGCAAAGCCGGTTGATCTCCCGAAGCACCGTGGTTCCCGCCGGAGCAAGGGTGCGGAGATAGAGCCACACGTCCGCCACGTCCGTCCGGCTGGGAGCGATCCAGCTCCGCTCCACCGGGCTGAGAGGTTCCCGTTTCAGATAGCGGTCAAACAGCTCCGCAGGCTCCACCGGGCGCAAATCCACAAGGCTGAGCTGGACGGAGCGAATGCCCCGGTATTCGTTGATCTGCAAATGGAAGGCCACGTCGATCCGATCCCCCGGTTTCAGCTCCTTCCCCAGCTTGCCGCCGGAAAAATAGATGGCATTCAGCTCCGTTCCGTCCAGCGCCGCCAGACGCAGACGCAGATGCTTGCCGCTGCCCACGGTGCTGATGCGAAGAACGGTGGTTTCATTGAGACAGAACACCGGCTTGGGACAGCCGGTGCCGCAAGGCTCCAGCTGGGACAGCCCCTCCACATTTTCCTCCGTCAGCAGAGCCGCCGGCACCTGGGCGTCAATTTCCAGAGCGGATTTGGCCTGCCCGGAGGCGAGGAAGTCCTCTGCCCGGCGGCAGATCTCCCGGCGAAATTCGTCAATATGTTCTCTTGTAATGGTAAAGCCCGCCGCCAGCTCATGTCCACCGTAGCTTTCCAGCAGGTAGGACAGATCGGACAGGGAGGAAAACAGATTGAAGCCTCCATAGGAACGGGAGGACGCCTTCCCGTGCTCCCCGGTCAGGCAGATCAGAAAGGTGGGACGGCAGTATTCCTCGCTGAGGCGGGAGGCCACGATGCCCACCACCCCCTGATGCCAGTTTTCTCCCGCAAGGACAATGGCGCTGTCGTTTTTATGCTTTCCCCGGAGGCGGGCTGTGGCCTCCCGGAAAATTTCCACCTCTGTATTCTGCCGCTCCCGATTCAGGCGGCACAAAGTCTCCGCCAGCAGCTCCGCCTTTGCCGGGTCTTCCGTCAAAAACAGCTCCACCGCAAGCTCGGCGTGCTCCATCCGCCCGGCGGCATTGATTCTGGGCGCCAGCACATAGCCGATGGTCGCCGCCGTCACAGGCTGAGCGTCACAGCCGCAGGCCTTCATCAGCGCCCGGATGCCCAGCCGCCGGGGCTGCTGCAGCGCCTCCAGACCCATGGCCACCAGCCGGCGGTTCTCCCCCCGCAGGGGCATCACGTCCGCAATGGTGCCAAGGCAGAACAGGTCGCAATATCGCTTCGCCATGGCCTCCTGATCCCCGGACAGCGCCGCCGCCAGCTTGAAGGCAATGCCCACCCCGGACAGGTCGGTGTGAGGATAGGTACGATCTGCCCGGTGGGGGTCGACCACGGCCTCCGCATTGGGCATGGCTCTGCCGCACTCATGGTGATCCGTGATCACCAGCGTGATCCCCAGCTCCTTGCACAGCTCCGCCTCCGCTATGGCCGTAATTCCGCAGTCCACGGAGACGATGAGCTGAACCCCCAGACTCCAAAGCTGGCGGATGGCTCCCTCGTTCAGGCCGTAGCCCTCCTCCAGTCTGCCGGGGATGTGGGCGACACAGTCCCCGCCCACGGACTGCAGATAATCCATGAGCAGGCAGGTGGCAGTAATTCCGTCTACATCATAATCTCCAAAAACCGCAATTTTTTCCTTCCGCTCCAAGGCGCCCCGCACCGCCGCCACAGCCCGATCCATTTCCTTCATCCGGAAGGGATCGAAAAAGGGGGCAGTGGTGTCCAGCAGACCCGTTGCCTTCTCCGGGGTGTCATAGCCCCGCCCGCACAGGACATGAGCTGTCAGCACGCTGTAGCCGGAGCGCTCCAGCTCCTCCACTGCCTCTTTCTCCGGCGCCATAATTCTCCAGGTTCCGTACTTCACACTCTAATACCTTCCCATTATATTTTTCTTTTCATTATAGCAAATATTTACCCTGGGTACAATAGATACCGACAAAAAACTTCCTTACAGGGAATAAAATTTACGGAGGGATATCCTTGAAAAAACTCCTGTGTTGGCTTCTGATTCTCGCCCTCATGGCAGGCTTTCTTCTCTGGGAAAACTGGGCGCTGGAGGTGGAGGAAATTTCCGTGCCTCTGGTCACTCTGGGCAGAGGCTTCCACGGGTTTCGGCTGGTTCAGCTCTCTGACCTTCACGGCAGAATGTTCGGAGACAACAACGAGGCTCTGCTTCGGCAGGTAGCGCAGGCTCAGCCCGATCTGATCTGCATCACGGGAGATTTTTTTGACGAAAAAACAGACCTGTCTCAGGTGAAGCCCCTGACCGAGCACCTGGCCGCCATCGCCCCGGTTTACTATGTGACAGGAAATCACGAATGGCAGGTGCCTGAACGGAAGGAAATTTTGGAGCAGATGGCGCAGGCGGGCGCGGAAATTCTGGAAAATGAGTTTCATATCCTCCGCCGGGGAGAGGATACGCTGGTCATCGCCGGGGTGGACGATCCCTGCGGCCCTTTGGAGCGAAAATCCCCGGAGGAGCTGATGGAGGAGATTCATCAGGCGGCGGGAAAGCACGTTCCGGTGGTGATGCTCTGCCATCGGAACGATATGCTTCCCCTGTGGGCGGAGCTGGGGGCTTCTCTGGTGCTTTCCGGTCACTGTCACGGCGGCGTTGTCCGCCTTCCGGTCATCGGCGGCATCTTCGGCACAAACCGGGAGCTGTTCCCTGCCTACGACGCCGGTCTCTACCGGCAAAAGTCCACCTATCTCTATGTCAGCCGGGGCCTGGGCTACAGCCGTGTCCCCTTCCGCCTCTTCAACCGTCCCCATATTCCCGTCCTGATTCTTTCCTGCCCTAATTCGTAAATAAATCGTGAATTCTTTCCATTTTGGCTTGTAATCCTTGGGCAAACCATTATAATATTCATTAGGTGATTACTATGTTTCGACGTCTTCATAATTCCTTCCGACAGTTCATGTACGGGCGTTACGGCACAGACCAATTGAATCTCTTTCTCCTCTGCGTCGCCGTCGCCCTGAGTCTGATCAATTCCATCCTTACGGCGGTCTTCCGCAACAGCCCGGTGTATATCATGGGAATCAACCCCATCCTGTATCTTTCCATGCTGGGTGTTTTAGGTTTTACCGTTTTCCGCTCCCTGTCCCGGAACATTTACGCCCGGCAGAAGGAAAACCGCCGCTTCAACCAGTTCTGGACTCGTCTGAAGGATCACAAAAACCGGTATTATCATTGTCCCAATTGCAAGCAGCTCATCCGCGTCCCCAAGGGCAAGGGAAAGATCAACATTCGCTGCCCGAAATGCGGGGAAAAATTTATCCGCAAAACCTGATACCCGAAAAAACGGAAGCACTCCTTTTTTGGAGTGCTTCCGTTTTTTTGCGATCCGAGAAAACCGGGGCTGCCGCTGCTGCGACAGCCCCGGTGGGTTACTTCAGAAATTACAGATTGTAAAGCTGTGCAAAACGCATGATGATGGCTGCAAACTGAGCGCGGGTTGCGTTCTCGTTGGGAGCGATCTTGCCGTCCATGCCACGGATGATCTGGTTGGCAGCAGCCCAGACCAGAGCATCATATGCCCAGGAGGCTACCTTGTCGCCGTCTCTGAAGCCGTTCAGGTCGCCGGAGGCTTCGATCTCGATGCCCGCAACATTGGTCGCATACCGGGACAGCATGACTGCCATCTCCTGACGGGTCAGCTCCACGTCGGGACGGAAGGTGTTATTCTCGTAGCCCTTGACCACGTTGTTGGCCTGTGCCCATGCCACGGCCTTCTCGTACCAGATGCCCGCAGGCACGTCGGTGAAGGAAGCGGTGGAGGTGACCTCAGGCTCGCCGGCCAGACGGTACAGAACGGTTGCCGCCATGGCACGGGTCAGGGTTGCGTTGGGGCTGAACTCGGAATGAGAGGTGCCGATCAGCAGGTCCCGGTTCACAACGTACACAACCTCGTTGTAGAACCAGTCGCTCTTGGAAACGTCATTGAACAGCAGCTCCATATGGACCTCGCCGTTGGACAGGATCTTGATCTCACGGCGGTCACGGACACGCAGACGGGAGAAGATGGCAGCGGTAGCGCTGGTCTCGTCCACGTCACGGGAGCCGATGCCCACGCCGGAAATCAACATGCCAACCTTCAGGTCATCCAGACCCTTATAGTCCTTCATGATGTAGCCGTTGATGAAGAAGCAGGCTTCACCGGCTGCGTCACGGACATAGATCTTATCGATGACACCCTCGGTCTTGTGGATGCTGGTAACGATACCCTTGACGGACATCAGGTTACCAATGGAAGCATCCGCCATCGCGGTCTTGCAGTCCACTTCCTTGGGAGGAACCTTATAGATCTCGTCGGAAATGACTCTGATATAGCCGTTGTAATCGGTGCTCAGGTTCAGCTCGATTTCGCCGCAGTAGTAGGTCACGCCGCCGTGGGCACGGACATTCATGCCGATGGCGTAGTTGCCTGCTACAGGGAAGGCGTTGATGCCGTTGCCCTTCTTATCCTGCACATAGATGCAGTCGAAGAAAGCGGTATCCTGATCGTATGCGGACGCGTTGGAGGTGACATAGCCTTCAATGGTGTACTGCTCGCCGGAGCGCTCCTCCGGAACGGCCTTCACGGTCTTGATGGGTGTGATCTCCAGGTTATCATCCACGCCGGTCAGCTCACGGATGATGTTCAGAACGATGTACTTGTTCACATAGTCCTGATCGCTCTTGATGTCGTAATTGGAGAAGAAGGTACAGCCGGACACGATCAGCCAGCCGCCGCCGGGCAGATCTTCATAGGTCATCAGGTTGACCTCATCCATTTCCACGGTAGTGGTGCTGCGGCCGGTGGCATCGGTGGCGTTGTACTCAGGTACAAAGGAGCCGCCGGTGAAGTAGCCGTCATAGTGAGAGCCCCAGGTGGACTGGTAGCCCCGTACCATAACCTCAACCTTGCTTTCGTCCAGAATCCGGATGGGGGCGCCGTTGTACAGCTGGAAGCCGGTCTGGTTCTCAGGAGACGAGGTGGTGCCGAAGGCGTTGGAGGAGGTGTAAGCGCCGGTCATGAAGCGGTTGGTGGAGCTGAAGTTGGACTTGCTGGAGAAGTAGATACGGTAAGCCTCGTTGGCCTTCATATCATTATCTACCACAATGCCGTCCACAACTCTGGTATTGGCGTTGATGGCCTCCAGAATCTGGTTGGAGTTTGCCGCGCAGTTGTCAAACTTGTTGTCACGGTCGGACTTGGAGGCAAGAATGATGTTGCCGCCACGCTGTGCATACTTCTGGATGTCCGCCAGTTCCTGCTCGGTGTAATCCTTGGCCTTTGCGGTGTTACGGCGGTAGTTGACCGTCAGGATCAGCATCTTGTAGTACTTCAGGTTGCTGTAGGTCAGCTCGCCTTCGCCCAGGATGTCGCACTGGATGCCGTTATCCGCGCAGTACTCAATGAAGTTGCCCATGCTGCCCGCATAGTCGCCGGAGACATAGTAGTTGTCATGACCGCCGTCAATGGCGACCTTGATCAGCTTCTCGGGATCACGGACATTCTGGGTCATATTGGCCTGGCACTTGAAGTCCTTGCCGTTATACTTGCCGTAGAACACAACGGTGATCTTCTGGCTTTCCTTCTCCAGAGAGGTGTCTACCATGGTGCGGGTGTAGGTGAAGGAAACAACCTTCTTGGAGCCCGCAGCCACAACCGCGTCTTCCACCTCGGAGATGGTCTTGATCACAGTGTCGCTGCCGCCAACGGTCAGGATGAACTCCACCTTCTCGATGGTGTAGTCAGCGTCGGCCTCGTTGGAAACGGTTGCGGTGATCAGCTCGTCGGTGCCGGCTACACACAGGGCAGCATCGGTGTCGATGTCCGCAACGATGGGGGTAGCTTCGCCAACCCAGACAGGAGCGGTAACAGCGATATCGCCGTCGGCTTCCGTGATCTTCAGATAGTAGTAAGCGTCGGAGTTGGGCAGGGTGACATCCAGCTCATAGGTAGAGGCGTTGGTCTCCACCTTCTTCAGAGTCATGCCGTTTTCACCGATCACTTCCACGGTGCTCAGCTTTTCGCCGTCAGGATCGGAGATACTTGCAACAACATGGACGGATTCGGGAACCGTATCACCGACGTCGATGATGGAACCCATGAGGTTATCATTCAGATAGTAGTAGATCTGCAGGTTCTGGTCTTCTGTGGAGTAGACCTGACGGGCCGCGATAGCCTTATACAGACCGGCTTCGGTAAAGTCATCGGTGACGATAACGTCACGGCAGGTGTTGGCATCGCCCCACTTGCCCTTGTGGTTATCCTGGTTGTTGGTAGGAGCAACGTGCCAGCCCTTTGCCAGAGCCTTGTCGTACTCGGAGTAGGAGGGGAAGTAGGAGCTGCCGCCTACCGCGCCTTCGCCGTTACCGACTTCCACCAGATTCAGAACCTCGTCACGGGCAGGAGTATAGCCTGCGAAATCATCAAAGGTACCGAAGGTGACGCCGGGATGGTTGAACTGGGAAACAACAGGAGCGTCTTCCAGCCACTTGGTCTTTACGCCCTCGGCAACCGCTTCGCCGTTGACGTCCAGACCACGGTTTGCATTGACCATCAGGTCATTATACTTGTGCATACCGGCATAGCTGTTGGTCTTTTCGTTCAGGGTGGGGTTGTTACGGGATATGGGGCCGTAAGTATTGAAGGAATTGGTATGGCCGGGGCCGCCGGACCAGGTCATTTCGTAGCCATAGGCCGCAACGAAGTCATCGCTCAGGGCGTTGTACTTCTCGGCGGTTTCCTTGGCTTCCTGCCACTTAGTAATGGAGCCGGACATGGTCAGGGTAGAGTAATCATAGTAGCTGGCCATGGAGTTGGAAGAGGTGGTATCGAAGTAGTTGGAGTGGTCGGTGACGATGAGGAAGTCCACGTCCTTTGCCTTCATGGCATACTCGTATGCGTCCTCCAACTGGCCGGCGCCGTCGGAATACTCCGCGGTGTGGGAGTGGAGCTGGCCGAAGTACAGGCTGATGCCTGCCTCGCCAACGAAGAAGGACCAGGTCATGCCAGCGGTCTTGCCGTCAGCACGGGTGACGGTCAGTTCCACGGTATGACGGCCGTCGGGCAGAGCGGCGGCGGGCTGATAAGAGATCTGAGAAGCGGTGACGGTGGGGGTGACCTCAGCGCCGTCGACCTTCATGACCACGGTGGGGTTGGCGCCGCAGTTGGCAACCTGGGCGGAGATGACCGGAGTCTTGTCCGTACCGGTAGCGCCGTTGGCGGCGGGGTTCACGGAGAGGATCAGGGGGACGTCGTTGATGGTAACGGTGGCGGCGCCTTCATAGGTCATGCCGTACTCGTTCTTTGCAACGCCGTTGATGGTCAGAGACTGCTTGCCTGCCAGATCGGCTGCGGGGATGGAGTAGTTGTACACATAGCCCTCGTTGCTGACCAGAGCCGCAGCCTTGGCTGCGCCGCCGTCCAGAGCGTAGGTCACGTCCAGAGAGGTGACCTTGGACAGCTCGTCCAGGATGACGGTGAACTCATGGTCCACGCCCACATAGGCTTCTTCCGTCTTCACGGTCATCTTGGGGTTCAGGACGTAGCCCAGATTCAGGCTGTCCTCCACGGGGAAGAACTTCATGGCAAACAGACCAACGCTGCCGTTGTAGGTCCAGCCGCTGAAGCAGTTGTTGAAATACTCAATGGCAACACGGTTGTTCTTATACTTTGCGGTCTTGTTGTACATGATGTAGCCGCCGGAGCACTTTTCCAGCGTCCAGTAGCTGTAGTCGCTGTCCAGCTCGTCCATGTAGATGCACTCGGCATTGGAGTCGCCGTCGTTGGCGGAGGTACGCAGATACTTGCCGTTGTTGGCGAAGGTATAATAGGTACCGTCGAAGGTCACGTCAAAGATCAGGGTGCCGTTGCCGCAGTCCAGGCCTGCATCGGTCTGGGCAGAGGCCACGCCGGTCATGCTGGGAGCGGTGGCGTCGTCGGACTGAGCGCCGAAGGTCATGCCGCCGTTGTCGTTGTAGATGGCGACCTTGGAGCCGTCCGCAGGCAGCTCGCCGGCTTCGGGCTTCTGACCGATGTAGCCGTCCCCATCGGGATCGGCGGCCTGTTCGTCAATGGCATAGAAGGTGAAGGTATAGATCTCCGTCAGGGTGTCCTTCAGGGTCCAGCCCTTGATGGCCCCGTAGTATTCCAGATAGATGTCCTGGGTGCCGTTATACTTGGAATCATTATTGATCAGGGTATAACCGGTCAGACCGGTGGCAGGAGCGATCTTCCACTTGGTGCCGGAGACAGGGGAATCCTTCAGGTCGATGTATTCCTTGCTGTCGATGAAGAGGTACTTGCCGCCGCAGGTGATGTAGTAGGTGCCGTCGGCGTTCTTCACCAGCTTGTAAACGCCGGCGCCGTTGCCCACGGAAATATTGTTGTTTTCTTCAAAGGTCGATGCCTTGGAAACACCGATAGCGCCGCCATCGGCAGTTCCGCTGAAAACGCCGCCCGCAGAAGCGCTGTAAATTACAACGCTCTGATTGTCCGCCGGCATGCCTTCCAGAGGAGTAGCCTCAACAGCTACTGTCTTGGCGGCAGATGCGAACGTGGGAAGCATTGCGAGAACCATAACCACCACAAGAAGCATGGACATGAGTCTCTGATACTGCTTTCTCATTGTTTTTCCTCCTTAAACTTTGCGGGATCTCCGGGCCCTGGACGCCTCCGCCGGGAGGCTGACAGGGTGCAGCGACGTTGCCCTGCCATAGGCGCAGAGATACCTATAGTGATACTGACATCATAACACAAGACGGTGGAAATTTCCACCGCATTTTTGATCAGTTTCCATAAAAAAATAATTTTTGTTGAGTTTGACAACCATTCATGATTTCCGCCGGGAGTACATATATTTAAAATTGCATAAAATTTCGGATTTTTCCTTAGTTTTCAATACTTTGCTCCTGTTTGTGGATTCTGCTGCAGGCCTGCGCCGGGCTTTGGGGATTTTACGGTTTTTCTTGACAGACTCCCCCCAATTTCATATAATGTATCCAACGATCTTCCCCGATTTCGGAGGTTTTCATGAATCAATTACAAACAAAAAAGCCCTTCTGGTACGCAATGGCCGCAGCAGGCTGCGCCGCCCTTTTGGGAGGTCTGGGCGTCCTGATTTTCCGCCTGATTTCCGGCGGCTTCTCCCTCCTGCCAACCCTGCTCCTGGTCTCCGTGGCCGCGGGGGGCGTCTTTCTGATCTTCCTCTCCGTTTCCTTCCTTCAGGGCTGGAAAAAGCCCTCCGCCTCCTCCGCCCTTTCCGCCGTCATCCTTTTGGTCTGCGGCGTCCTCTTCCTCCTTGCCTTCGATACGGCAAATCAGCAGGAGGCGCTGCCCCAATCCACGGTGCAGACCGGGATCTTCTACGAAAAAGCCACAGTCATTTCCATTGAGCATGAGGAATATCAGGGGCAGCAGGATGTGGAGGACGTCCCCGTGGGCACTCAGGAGGTACTGGTGGAAATCACCGGCGGCGACCACAAGGGCGAGCGGTATCTGCTGACAAACAATCTCAGCTATCTCTACGGCACCGTTCTCAGCGTGGGCGACGACGTAACCGTCACCTTCTCCCTCACCGACGGTCAGGTGGACGGGATTATGGTGCAGGACTACGACCGCACCCTTCCTCTCCTCCTTATGGTGGGTCTGTTCCTGCTGATTACCCTTCTGGTGGGCGGCAAAATCGGAGCCAAGTCTCTGCTTGGTCTGATTCTCACCATTGCCTGCGTATTTTTCGTCCTGATTCCCCTCCTGCTGGGCGGCTGGCCTACCCTGCCTACCATCCTCGCCATGTGCGCCTTTGTCACCGTCGTGGAGTTTGTGATTCTGGGAGGGCTGAACAGGAAAACCCTCTGCGCCATCCTGGGCACCGTTTCCGGCGTGGTCTTTGCCGCCCTCTTCGGACAGCTTGCCTGCAGCCTCCTCCGGGTCAACGGCTTCCAAATGTATGTGGTGGAGCCTGAGATCGAGGCCCTTTTGCAGATTAAGCAGACCCAGGACCCCTTCGCCTCCCTGCAAATCGGTGATCTGCTGGTGGGCGGCATTCTCATCGCCGCTCTGGGCGCCGTGAACGACGTTGCCATGAGCATCAGCTCCGCAATGAACGAGCTGATTTCCGTAAATCCCGATTTGACCCGGAAGGAGCTGTTCAAGTCCGGCATGAACATCGGCCGGGACATGGTAGGCACCATGACCAACACCCTGATTCTCGCTCTGGTGGGCAGCTCTCTGGTGCTGATGATCTACCTGTCCTCCCTGACCCCCTCCTTCCAGCAGCTTATGAGCACCTCCTTCTTCTCCGTGGAAATGGTGCAGGCCATTGCAAGCTCCGTCGGCGTCATTTTAGCTGTTCCCCTGTCCGTGGTGATCGGGATGCTGCTGTTCGGAACGAAGCGGGGAAAAGCAAAGCAGAAAAAAACGCAGAGGTGACCGTCACCTCTGCCCCGGAATTTTTCACATTACAGATATTGGCAAAAAAATATTGTCAATTTTGACAACTCCGAACTTTTTGGCATAAAACGCAGAGGCGACAGATGTCGCCTCTGTACGGTAGACCGGGAGTTGCGATGGAAGCCAAAATTTTGCGAAGCAAAAGAAACACAGCGAATAAAGTACGGTAATCTTTCTGTGTTTCCAACGAATCAAAAATTGAGTATTGGCTAAAAAAATAATTCCATTTTGGCGGTTACGGACTTTTTTGTCAGTCTGAAAACGCAGAGGCGACAGATGTCGCCTCTGCGTTGCCTTTTAAAGACGGATGCGGCCGCCGATCAGCTTTCCGGTTGCGGAAATCCGCTCTGCGTCCCGACCCCGGGGCTCCAGCACGCCACGGGCGCTGAGAACAAGAAGAATCGCAAGATAAGTGTCCCAGCCCAAGGGCGCCGCGCCCCGTTCCATTTCGGAAATTTTCTGTCTGCTTTTGCCCACCGCTTCTCCAAGATCGGCCTGGGACATATGAACCTTCTTTCGATATGCAGGCAGATCCCGAACCAGCGAGTCAATCAAGGCTTTCTGTTGTTCTGTCTGTACAAACTGTGGCATTGCTTTCACTCTACTTTCTTTGAATAAATTATTGCAGTTTTTAGGTCAATTAAACTTCCTATTATTGGAATTATAACACCGAATTTACGATTTGTAAACACACTTATATGACAAACTCAAAAAAATTCTTACGGAATTTTCGTACATATTGCCTCTATAGGACATTTCGACGATATTGTACAACGCAATAGGTGAGGAAAGCCGCCGCTGCCGCCAGAGCGACAACGCCCAAAACGCACAGAAGCACCACCAGCCAGCCAGCCGTTTCCTCCTCCGCTTCGGCAGTCTCCCCAGGCGGGGCAAAGGTCTCCTCCGGGAAAAAGGCTGGGGCTTCAGGGGGCTGCATGGGAATATAGGGAACCCGGATCTCCGGAAAATCCTCCTCCGCCGGGCTGGGCATCTGATCCAGTCTCTGCACCGCCTGCACGAAGGCTCGTCCGCAAAGCTCGCAGTTTTTCTGCTGGGGCGGGTTCCGCATCCCGCATTTGCAGGTCTTCCA
>JAEDOJ010000124.1 GCA_016302015.1 Oscillospiraceae bacterium
GACAACTACACCTCCGAAGCCGCACTGTAAGGGGCTTCAGACAGAGCTTTCCGAGATAAAATCCATAAACCGGTTTGCGGCAGAGGTGGGTGTGACGCCCTTCAGGGTGCACATCACCACCGCTCTGGGTGGGATGACAAAATCCGTCTTGAGTTTTCTGACGATTCCTCTGCTCAGACCGGACTGAGAGAATTCTTCCGTGGCGCAGGCTACCCCAAGGCTGATTCGTGCAAGGGAAATCAACAGATTGTGTGATCCCAGCTCGATCTCCGGCTGTAGGGCAATTCCGTGCCGTGCGAAGAATTCTTCTATATATCTCCGGGAGCTTGCCTTCTTTTCCAGCAAAATCAGAGGAAATTTCGCAATTTCCTCCATGGTATAGGCATGGTCAAAATCGCAGGGATAATCCGGCGCCGCCAGAAAAATCGGATGGGTATCGATACAGTGCCGGACGGCATAAGCGTTGTCCTCGGGACGGCTGGCAAAGGCGATATCCACCTGACCGCTGTGGAGGCAGGAGAGCAGGTGGCGGCTGGTGCCGTTGATGATTCGCATCCGAATATCCGGGTACTGTTTATGAAACGCCTCCAGCCGGGACAGCAGATAGGTTTTGGTCACCGTATCGCTGGCGCCGATGATCAGTTCTCCGGTGAGAAGCTCCCGGGTTTGAATCAGCTTGTCCTCCCCGCTGCGGATCAGTCCCAGGGCTTTTTCGATATATTCCAGCAAAATCGCTCCTTCCGAGGTCAGCACCACACCCCTGGTGCTTCTGGAGAACAGCCGAACCTGAAGCTGCTCCTCCAACTGCTTCACAGACTGGCTCACCGCCGACTGTGAAATATACAGCTCCTGCGCCGCCGCGGAAATATTCCCTTTTTTCGCAACCGCTTCAAAAATCCGATACAGCTCTAATTTCGCAGACATCTCCAGCCTCCATTCCTTTTCTATCGGTTCAGGATTCTGGCGGGAAGGGGGCGGTGAACCTTCATCGCACCCTTTGGGCAGAATTCCTGACAGCAGAAGCAGCGAATGCACTTCTTATAATTGACCACAGCCTTTTTGTTCACAAGGGTAATTGCTTTCGCCGGACAGACATTGGCGCACAAACCGCAGCCCACGCATTCGTCTTTTTTCAGTTTGGGAGAGGATCGCAGGGCTTTTCTGGCGATGTTCCCGAAAGCCGGCCCCAATTTTCCGGGCAAGACTGCTTCAAACTGCATTCCCCGGCCCCGCTCAATCCGCTTGAAATCCGGGATCATCAGTTCTTCCACAGGGCCTTCCACGGAAACATCCTCCACATTTTCGGAAATCAGACCGTAATCCATGGCGGCTTTCAATGTAGGAACTGCTACGGGATCAAGGCCGATGAGCTTGCAGCAGACCAGATCCAGCTTGTGGCAGTCCTGTCCTGCCAGAAGGGCGCCCATCTGTCTGGGCTTTCCCGCCGTAGGGCCGTTGCCCTCCATGGCGAGAACCCCGTCAACAAGATAATAGTGTGGCTTGAAATAGTCGTTCAGGTCGATGATCATCCCCGCAAAGTCCAGCGGATCGGGGTAGCGGAAGTGATACTCCGGCTTCATGGTACCGGGGATGACGCCGAACAGATTTTTCGTCGCCGCAGACAGGCACATCATTCCGTGGCTTTTCAGCTTGCAGAAGCTGATGATGGCGTCGGCCTCGTCCAGCCATGCGGTGTAGGTAAAGGTCTTTGCAACATGCGCCTCCGGATAGGTGGCAGCCTTTTGGTCGAAGTTCCGGTTCAGCCGTCCCCCCGCCTCCTCCACCTGAGAAAGACCGGTCATCTGGTAGACCCGGTTCAGATAGGCGGCGTTATACAGGCCGCCGGGACTGTCCCCCACGATCACCTCCGCCCCCTTTGCAACCAGCGCCCTTGTCAGCGCCGCCAGCAATGCGGGATGGGTGGTCGCCGCCGCTTCCGGCTTCATGGCGGAAACCAGATTTGCCTTGATCGCCACCTTCATGCCCGGTTTTACCCAGTCCAGCCCGCCAAAAGGCGCCAGCACAGCTTCGATCGCCTGGGCGCATTCGTTCTCCGAATAGTCCGCACAGCGCACAATGGATACTTCTGTCATATATTTTCCTCTTTCAGCAGGTATTTCTGCGGATTTTCATGGATATATCCCCAAATTCTTTCAAATTCCCCATCATTCCGGATCACCCGGTCAAAATAAGATTTTTGCCAGATTCCCTCACCGATCTGTTTTGAGACCCACCGTTTCATCTGCCCCACCACCCTTGATAATGTTGGGGCGTCTGTCAGCCGCCCGCCCCCATGGGAAAATAACAGGATCAAATGTATATGATTCGGCATGATACAGTATTTTTCAACCGTGACGGTGGGATAGTACCGTGGAATATTCACAATTCCCTGCTCCGCAATGCGCCCATATTCGGAAAGCGGCGGTCTGAGGATCATATTGTCATCCATGATCTCCGGGCGGCTGGTAGCCGCCCCTACGGGATCCCAAAACAGGGGCTTTTTCCCTGCTGTGCAGATCGTCACAAAATAGGCGCCGTTTTGGCTGTAGTCATATTCCGGCAGACGGTTAGGCTTCCGTGACGGCCGTTTCATAGCAAAACCACGCTCCTGTTCATAGATTTCATTTCCGGGCGGTGGATTGTTGCCCATATGTTTCGGGCGGCTGGTAGCCGCCCCTACGTTGTGGGCGGTGGATCGTTGTGCGTATGTTTCGGGCGGCTGGTAGCCGCCTCTACGTTGTGGGCGGTGGATCGGTGCCCGTATGTTGTCCGGCCACCATTGATCGTGTAGGGGCGGCTATCAGCCGCCCGCCGTCATTTGATTTCGTACTCATATTTTAGCGGAAAAGCAGGGAAAAGTAAAGAAAAAAGAGAACAATGCCTCAGACGAATCCCTCAAGGACTTGTTTCCGGTCGTTCCAGTACAACTTGCCTAAAATACGAAAAAGAAATTTGTAAAAAACAGCAAAGGAAAAAGCCTTGCAACCGCAGGGCTTTTTCGTTATAATAATACTGTAATTGAAGAATGATAGCTGTAACGAAGTGCTGCGCGCACGGGCTTTCGACTATCACTCAGGTTTACTTGAGTGGAGATGCGGGACGGTTGTGTCCTCATCCCCATTTTTTGTTTTTACGCATCATATTGAAGGAGGTAATTCTATATGTACATTCTTGCCAACGGCAAACTGATTACCCGTGACCCGGACTTCCCCTATCTGGTGGACGGCGGTGTTGCCATTGAGGGCACCAAAATCAAGGAAGTGGGCAAAACCGCTGACCTGAAGGCAAAATATCCCGACGCCGAATTTATTGACGCCAAGGGCGGCGTGATCATGCCCGCCTTTATCAATGCCCACACCCACATCTATTCCGCTCTGGCTCGGGGACTTTCCATCAAGGGCTACAATGCGGACAACTTCTATGATGTTTTGGACGGTCTGTGGTGGGCCATCGACCGGAAGCTGACCATGAATGGCACCCGTGCCTCTGCCAATGCTTTGTACATCGACTGCATCAAGCAGGGCGTCACCACCGTATTCGACCACCACGCCTCCTACGGCGAAATCCCCGGCACCCTGCACACCATTGCCGAGTCCGCCAAAAAATTCGGCATTCGTTCCTGCCTGTGCTACGAGGTTTCCGACCGTGACGGCGAGGAAAAGTGCCTGCAGGCCATCAAGGAAAACGCCGACTTCATCACCGAGTGCGAACAGCGGAAGGACCCCATGCTGGCGGCAATGTTCGGCGGTCACGCTCTCTTCACCATTTCCGACAAGACCTTTGAGCGGATGGTAGAGGCCAACAACGGCCGTACCGGCTTCCACATCCACGTTTCCGAAGGCATGAACGATGTCTATGACTCCCTCCAGAACTACGGCCGCCGCCCCGTCCAGCGTCTGCAGGATCACGGCATTCTGGGAGAAAAGACCATTCTGGGTCATTGCATCCATGTAAATTCCGCGGAAATCGACATCATCAAGCAGACCGGCACCATGGTGGTCAACAACCCCGAGTCCAACATGGGCAACGCCGTGGGCACCTGCCCCGTCCTGCCTCTGTACAAGGCCGGTATCCTCCTTGGCATGGGTACCGACGCCTACACCAACGATATGCTGGAATCCCTCAAGGTTGCTCTGGTTGCTCAGAAGCAGAACGCCTGCCTGCCCAATGTGGGCTGGTGCGAGGTCACCGATATGCTCTTCAAGAACAACGCCAAAATCGGCGCCAAATACTTCCCCGATCAGCTTGGCATTCTGAAGGCCGGCGCTTCCGCTGACGTCATCGTCATGGATTACAAGCCCTTCACTCCCTTCTCCGCCGCCAACATCGACGGTCACATGATCTTCGGCATGACCGGCAGACAGTGCCAGACCACCATCGCCGCCGGTAAGGTTCTGATGAAGGATCGGGAGCTCATCGGCATTGACGAAGAGGCCGAAAACGCCTATATTCTGGAAGAGGCCAAGAAGCTGTGGGGCGACCTCAACCACTGCAAATACGACGCCCACGGCGAGATTTAACGAAACCACACTATATAAATGGAGGTAAGTTCTCATGTCTGAAAGAATGTATCCGATTCCTTTCAAGTCTCTGATGAATTGGATTGTCACCGAATACAGCCGGGAAGGCGAGGTATTCGGCATCCATGCTCCCTACATTGCCAAGGGAAAGACCCTTCCCATCTTCGGTGAGAAGATCGAAACGCCCTTCGGCCCCGCCGCCGGCCCCAACAGCCAGCTTGCACAGAACATCATCGCTTCCTATGTGGCCGGCGCCCGTTTCTTCGAGGTGAAAACCGTTCAGAAGATGGATGGCGAAGACCTGGCTCGCTGTGTTCCCCGTCCCTGCATCCTTGCCAATGACGAGGGCTACAATCAGGAATGGTCTACCGAATTGACCGTTCCCCAGGCTCTGAACGAGTACATCAAGGCCTGGTGCGCCCTGAAGATCATGTCCAAGGTCTACGGCTTGGGCGATCCCGACGGCTTCGTCTTCAATAT
>JAEDOJ010000125.1 GCA_016302015.1 Oscillospiraceae bacterium
CCACCGTCGTTACCGACATCGAAATGTTCCACAAGCTGCTGGACTACGCAGAAGCAGGCGACAACATCGGCGCTCTGCTGCGTGGCGTGGACAAGAAGAGCATCGAGCGTGGCCAGGTTCTGGCAAAGCCCGGTTCCATTCATCCCCACACCAAGTTCAAGGGCCAGGTTTACGTCCTGTCCAAGGAAGAAGGCGGCCGTCATACTCCTTTCTTCAACAACTATCGTCCCCAGTTCTATTTCCGTACCACTGACGTTACCGGCATCATCAGCCTGCCCGAAGGCGTTGAGATGTGCATGCCCGGCGACAACATCGACATGGACGTTGAGCTGATCACTCCCATCGCTATTGAGAATGGTCTGCGTTTCGCTATCCGTGAAGGTGGCCGTACCGTCGGTTCCGGTGTCGTTATCGGTATCAACGAGTAATTTTCAATGCTGAAAAAAACAGAGTGCTTCGGCACTCTGTTTTTTTGCTGCAAGTATCCCTTTGACGAGAAAGGCGGCAAATCTGCTGCGCATACCGGCCTCCCTCTGAGGAGGGAGGTGGCAAAACCGAAGGTTTTGACGGAGGGAGAGACAAAAAACGAACAAAAAGCATGGAGAAATCTAATATTCTCCATGCTTTTTTGGGTCGGCTTCGTCAAGGGGGGCCGTTGTATTATGCGTTTTCTTCAGTATAATACTGTGCCTGAGCGTGCCAGAGCTGGTGGTACTTGCCCTTTTCGTCGGCAACCAGTTCCTCGTGGGTACCCTGTTGGATCACATTTCCCTCGTGGAATACGGCGATTTCATCGCAGAACTTGCAGCTTGACAGGCGGTGGCTGATATAGATGGCGGTTTTGTCCCCTGCAATATCGTTGAACCTGGAGTATATTTCCGCCTCCGCCACCGGGTCCAGCGCCGCGGTTGGCTCATCCAGTATGATGAAGGGTGCGTCCTTGTACAGCGCCCGGGCGATGGCGATCTTCTGAGCTTCGCCCCCGGAAACTTCGATACCTTCCTCGGTATAGTCCCGATAGAGGAAGGTGTCCAGCCCTTCCGGCAACTCCTTCAGCCGTTCTTCAAAGCCCGCATCCTTCAGCGCCTTACGCACACGATCCCGATCATATTCGGAAGCCCCTGCCACGTTCGCACCGATGGGTTGACTGAGCAACTGGAAATCCTGGAAAACCACGGAGAATATATTCATGTAGTCCTTGTAATTATATTTTCGAATGTCGATGCCGTTGAGCAGGATTTCTCCCTCCTGAGGATCGTAAAGTCTGCACAGCAACTTGATGAATGTGGTCTTTCCGCTGCCGTTCTCTCCCACAATGGCAAGGCGTTTGCCAACCTTGAATTTCAGGGAGACATTCCGCAGACTCCAGTTTTCACTGCCGGGATATTTGAAGGAAACATTCCGAAATTCCACCTCATATTGCCGGTCGGAACGCTTTTCTGTGGTCAGACTGCCCTGATACATGGCGTTGGGAATATCCAGAAATTCAAAGGTAGTGTCCAGATATCCGGTGTTTGTTCTGAGAATCCCAAACAGGGCGGTCAATTCAAAGATACTCCCCGCCATGGCTGTAGCGGCGCCCACATATTGGGTGACGCTGCCCACATCGAAGGCGCCCGCCCAGGCCTTCATACAGGTGAACACATAGACCGCCCCGGTGATCAGCACGGTGATGCCTGTGCCCAGTCCGCTGTAGATTCCCATGGGGCCTTTGGCCATTCTTGCAATGCTGCCGTGGACGCCGAAGGAGGCATTTTTGTCCCAGTATGCGCTGACCAGCCTTTGCTGGTCGTAAATCCGGATGTCTGCGCTTCTGTGCTTCTTGTTGCCGATGAAGCAGAAGAAGCTGAAGAGGCGATTGCCGAAGGTGGCCTCCTCCGCCGCAGCGCTCCAACAGGAGATGGCTTTGGCTTGAAACGCCCCGGCAGCCATGCTGATGAGCACCATGATCAGCGCCAAAACGGCGATAAACACAGGGTTGTTCAGGAGGACGAGCTTCCCGGCGGTCTCCGGGACGGGGGATGTAAACAGGCTGACCGTCAGCGCAATGCCGCTGACAATGCCGGTGATGCTTTTCAGCCCGTTTTCGTAGACCTCCGGCACCCGCATAAGACCCCAGGAGGACCAGTTTTCGTTCTGGCTGATCTGCGCCCGAAGATCGTGGTTTTCCTGCCTGTCCATTTCCGCATAGTCCATACTGAACATTTTCCGTGCAAAGAGAATTTCCTTCCGTCCGTACAGGTCGTCGGTGAGGGTCTCATACCGCTGGTACAAAAACGCCTTCAGGATGGCAAACAGGCCTGTGCATACCGCGCCCGCAATGACCCACTGCCACAGAACATCGGCACGGCGTAAAACCGCCAGCTCCTTGAGAATCTGCGCGGAGAAAAACACCGCCACATAGGGCGTCAGCGCGGAGATCACGGAGTGGAGGGTGGAAACCACAAAATAGTTCGGGCTGATCTTATGAAGCTGCCCCGCCGCACGCAGGTGCATGGAAAGAGCATGACCCATGGTAGGTTTCTGTTTCATTGTCAAAACTCCTTTCCCTCCCGGTAGTAACGGCTCTGAATTTCAAAGAGCCTTGCATATTCGCCGCCCCGGGCCAGCAGACTCTCGTGAGTGCCCTCTTCCACGATCTTCCCCTCCGCAACGAAGATGATGCGGTCACAGAACCGGGTGGAGGCCAGGCGGTGAGAGATAAACAGTGCGGTTTTTCCGGCGGTCATATCGTTGTATTTCATATAAATGTCGTTTTCCGCAATGGGATCCAGGGCGGCGGTTGGCTCGTCCAGCATCAAAATGGGGCCGTCCTTATACAGCGCCCTTGCCAGCATCAGCCGCTGGGTCTGACCGCCGGAGAACAGAACGCCGTCCAGATAGACCTCCCGGCCAACATGGGTTTCAAGTCCTTCGGGCAGATCCTCCATCGCCTTTGTCAGCCCTGCCTTTTCAAGGCAATCCCGCACCCTGTCGTAGTCGATCCCGGTGTTTGTCTGTGCGACATTTTCCGCAACGGTCACATCCAGAATGGAAAACTCCTGAAACACCGCGCTGAAAAGGCCGTAATACTCCCGACGGTTGAACTCCCGGATGTCCACGCCGTTGAGCAGCACCGCACCCTCCGTGGGGTCAAACAGACCGCACAGCAGCTTGACCACCGTGGTCTTGCCCGCACCGTTCAGCCCCACGATCGCCAGCTTTTCCCCGGGATGCACCGTGAGATTTAAATGCTGAACAATATCCGTTTCTCCTCCGGGATAGCGGAAGGACACGTCCCGGAGCGTCAGCTCATAGGAATCCGCCTTGGGGATTTCCATGCCCCCCGCAAAACGGAAGGGCTCCGGGTACTCAAGAAATTCCCGGACGCAGGAAATATCCAGACTCTGCTCATGCAATTTGGCGGCCTGCTGGAGGATTCCCATGACCCAGGTGGTGAAGGTGGTGACTGCGGTGAAGTACAGCAGGAATTCCGGCACACCCAGACCCTCGCTCAGCGCCATACGGATCAGGTAAACATAGGCGATGCCGTTGCGGGCCACGGTCAGCACAGCCTCGGTGATATCCGCCAGCAGATGCCTTGCCTCTACCTTCAGGCGGAAGTCCAGATAGACATCATGAACCTGCGCCAGCAAGTCACTCAGCCAGTTTTGCAGACCGAAAATGCGGATGTCCTTCGCCAGCTCCACGGATTCCGCCTTGCCCCGGATGTAAAGCTTTTTTGCATAGTAAACCTCCTCTGCGTCCCGGTGGGCAAAAATCCAGTTGTTGGCGTACCGGGAGACCAGAAAGCCCAAAACGCAGGTGGCAATGACAACCGCAAGGAGCGTCCAGTCCAGATAGGACAAAATGGTCAGATACACCAGAAAACCGCCGATATTCTGAAGCAGGAGGGTAAGGGTCTGCCAGATCAGCTCCGTCGCTTCCCGGTTGCTGCCGGTCGCCATGTGGGCTTTTTCCCGGAGCTTTATGAAGTCAGCGTCCAGGGTGTTGGGAAAGGAGGTGGTGTTGCACTTGTCAGCGATTTTTCCGATGATCGCTGACCGCACATCCACCCGGGGGAAGATGGTGTTCTCCTTGATGTAGTCCTTCAGACCCAGGGTCAGAAACAGCAGGACGGTAAAGAACAAAATCGTGCCCAGCAGGGAACCCAGCGGGGCGTGGCTCTCCACCCGGCGCAAAATCTCCGGCGCAATGTAAAGCTGAGCCAGTTGATAAATGATTTCCAGAGACGCCGTCAGCAGGCAGAACAGAAGTACCCGCTTTCTTGTTTTCCATGCAATTTTTACCATCCACCCCACATTTTGGAGGATGTTGTATTTTGGTTTGGTTTTCATTTCGCTCACCTCGTGATCCTACTCTATCATAAAACTTCGTCCCCGGCAAAATCCGGGGACGAATCGTTGATTTTGGGGGATGAACTGTTCATCAGCTTTGGGGAAGCAGGATTTCCGTGGTAAAAGCACCGTCCTCGGAGTTGCGGCTGATGTAGCCCTGTAAGCGCTCCACAATGGCGTCGATCCGCTCCAGACCAAAGCCGTGGCCTGCGCCCTTGGTGGTTTTGAAGCTGCGCAGCTTCTTCCCGGCGGTGAAGTTGGTGAAGGAGATGTAAAGCTGCGTCCCCTTCATGTCCATATACACCCGGATCAGCCGCTCCTCCTCCGGCAGCTTCAGGGAAGCCTCAATGGCGTTGTCAAAGAGGTTGCCGATGATACAGCACAGATCGATTTCCGACAGCTTCAGCTTCACAGGAATGTGGGCGTCGGCGGTGACGGAAATGCCTTTGGATTTTGCCAGAGAGATTTTGGAGTTGAGAATGGCGTCGGTCATGGGATTGCCGGTCTTGATCACCGTGTCCACGGTGGAAAGGTCGGTATCCAGCTCGTCCAGATACCGGGAAATGGCCTC
>JAEDOJ010000126.1 GCA_016302015.1 Oscillospiraceae bacterium
GCGCCTTCCGCCGGGCAGACGAGCTGGCCACCGCCATGGAATGCCGCTGCTACCACGGCGGCGAGGGACGGACAAAGCTCCGCCAGCTTCGTTTCCGGTTCCGGGACTTCATGGGGCTGGTTATTTCCTTTGCCTTATTCGCCGGTATCCTTGTCTTACGTCACTTTGGACTTTAACGGAGGTAGTCCTGTGCGAAATATTGCACTGTTTATCAAGTACGACGGCACTGCCTACCACGGCTGGCAGGTGCAGAAAAACGCGGTCACCGTAGGCCAGACCCTGGAGGAGGCCGCCGCAAGGGTGGTGGGTCACAAGGTGCATATCACCGGCTGCGGACGGACGGACGCCGGGGTTCACGCACGGGTCTACGTAGCCAATTTCCGCACGGATTCCCGGATTCCCACAGACCGGCTTCCCTATGCCCTGAACACCCACCTGCCTGACGACATTCTTGTGTATGAGGCCAGAGAGGTGGACGAGGGCTTCAACGCCATCGGCTCCTGCGTGAAAAAGGAATATACCTATCAAATATACAATTCCCCCATGAAAGACCCCTTCTACGTCAATCGGGCATGGTTTTATCCCAAGCATCTGGACGAGAATATCATGCGGGAGGCGGCGGCGCAATTCGTAGGCACCCATGATTTTGCCGCAGTCCGCTCCGTAGGCACCGACGTGAAATCCACCGTGCGGACGGTCTACCATTTCGACGTGGAGCGGCAGGAGAACCTGATTCTTTTCCGGGTCTGCGCCAACGGCTTCCTGTATAATATGGCAAGAGCCATGGTGGGCACCGTGGTCTACGCCGCCGAGGGCAAAATTGCTCCGAAGGACATCGGAGGCATTCTTGCGGCGGGCAACCGCACCGCCGCCGGCCCCACCGTTCCTCCCGGAGGACTGTATATGACCCAGCTTTGGTATGACGACGGAAAGGAGGTCTTCCATGTCCGATAAAATTCGGCTGGTGGAAAATGCCTCTGATCCCCATCCCCATTCCGCAATTTCCCGCCGCTGGCTGATTTTCCTTGCCATCGCCCTGGGGGTGATTCTCCTGCTGGGCTGGTTTCTCCTGTCCAACAGTACCCAGCTGGACGGCGTGAAACGCTTCTTCCGCTATACCGGAAAATCCAGCGACTACGGCAGCGTCAAGCTGGAGCCGCTGAGCAACGCAGACTATACTCTGGTGAAGGATCGTCTGGTTCTGGGAACTCAAGGCTCCGTCACGTTATTCTCCGATGACGGCAGCGTATTGAGCAAGCTGACCAATGAATCCGTCACTCCCGCCCTGCGCAGTCAAGGCTCCGCCCTGCTGTCCTACGACATCGGCGGCAAGCACCTTGCGGTGCTGAACTCCACGGGCGACACAAACTATGTGCTGGATACGGAAAGCCGAATCTATGACGCCGACCTGTCGGAGCGGGGCGCTGTTTCCCTTCTGACGGAGGGCAGCGACTGCCGGGCTGTTCTGGAGGTCTATAATCATTCCGGCGATCTTTTATTCCGCCGCAGCTCCAAGACCAGCTATCTCAACACCTGCGCCATTTCCCCGGACGGTTCCTATGTGGCAACCACCACCCTCGGTCAGGAAAATCTGAATTTTTCCTGCATGGCGCAGATTTTTGAAACCGATTCCGACTCCGTCTACACGGAATTGTCTCTGGGAAACCAGATTATCTACGACCTGGCCTTTCTGGATGATTCCACCCTCTGTGCGGTGGGAGACGGCCGCATGGTCTTCTTCAATGTCAACGGCGAGGTGGTGGGCGAATACGCCGCCGCCACCGGCAAGCCTCTGGCCTACAGCTTTCAGGGTGACGGCTTTGTTACCGTGCTGTTCGACTCCTTCGAGTCTGACAGCCGGTATTATCTGATGATTCTGGACAAAACCGGGAAAATTATTTCCTCGGTTGCCATGGAGGAGCCTCCCCTGAGCGTCAGCGCCAACGGCAGATATGTAGCCGTGCTGACGGAATCCACCCTGCAGATCTATAATAATGAACTGTTTTTGCAGAATTCCACCCCCAATATGGGCTATCTCACCGCCTGCGTTCGGTCAGACGGCACGGCATTCTGCATTTCCGCCACAAAAGCAACCCTGTATATTCCCTGAAAAGGAGGTTTTCCATGAAACCTACACTTTGCAGTAAATGTAAAAAAAATGTCGCCGTAATTTTTATCACAAAGGTTGAAAACGGCAAAAGCACCAACGAAGGTCTCTGCCTGAAGTGCGCCAAGTCCCTTGGCATCAAGCAGGTAGACGAAATTGTAGAACGCATGGGCATTTCCGAGGACGAGCTGGAAGGTCTCAGCGATGAAATGACGGCGCTCATGCAGCCGGAAGCCGAGGACGACGAGGATGACGAGGTGGGCAGCCGTACTGCCACCTTCCCCAACATGAGCCGTCTGTTCGGCAGTAATACCCCCGCTCCCAGGAAGGAAGAGCCGGAGGAAAAGGGGCAGGAGCCTCAAGGGGGGAAGCCCAAAAAGCAGAAACGCAAATTCTTGGATACCTATTGCCAGAATCTGACTGCCAAGGCACGGGAAAACGCCTTGGATCAGATCATCGGCCGTGAGGTTGAAACGGAGCGGGTGGTTCAGATTCTGAACCGCCGTCAGAAAAACAATCCCTGTCTGATCGGTGAGCCGGGCGTAGGCAAGACCGCCATTGCGGAAGGTCTGGCACAGAGAATTGTGAAGGGCGATGTCCCCTTCAAGCTCCGGGACAAGGAAGTCTATTTGTTGGATCTCACCGCTCTGGTTGCCGGAACCCAGTTCCGGGGTCAGTTTGAGAGCCGAATGAAAAGTCTGATCGGCGAGGTCAAGGCCTGCGGCAATATTTTGCTGGTCATTGATGAGGTGCACAATCTGGTGGGCGCCGGTGATGCCGAAGGCTCCATGAGTGCGGCAAATATTCTGAAGCCCGCCCTCTCCCGGGGGGAGATTCAGGTGATCGGCGCTACGACCTTTGCCGAATACCGGAAGTATATTGAGAAAGACGCCGCTTTGGAGCGCCGCTTCCAGCCGGTGACCGTAGCAGAGCCATCTATCGAGGAGGCTGTTGCAATTATCCGAGGCATTTCCCACTATTACGAGCTGTTCCACGGCGTGGAGATTCCCGCCGAAATTGCCCGTCAGGCCGTGATTTTGTCCGAGCGCTATATCACCGACCGTTTCCTTCCCGACAAGGCCATTGACCTGCTGGACGAAGCCTGTTCCGACCTGAATCTCCATTCCAAAGAGATTTCCGATCTGGCGGAAAAACGAAAGGAACGGGACGACTACCAGTTGGAGGTCAAGCTGCTTTCCGAGGACACGGAAAATGAGCATTATGAGCGCCTCGCCATGCTTCGCACCAACATTCTTCGTCTGGAGCAGGAAATTGCCGAGCTGGAGGCAAAGCCTGCGCCCCGGCTGACCATGGAAAATCTGGCGCGGATCATCGAAATGTGGACGAAAATTCCCGCCAGCAAGATCCGGGCGCAGGAATATACCCAGCTTCGCACCCTGGAGGAGCGGCTGAAAAAGCGGATCGTAGGCCAGGATGAAGCCATTCAGGCTGTGGCCTCCGCCATTCGCAGAAACCGGGTGGGCATTGCGACCAAAAAGCATCCTGTTTCCTTCATTTTTGTGGGCTCCACCGGCGTGGGCAAGACGGAGCTGGTGAAAACGCTGGCAGATGATTTGTTTGATTCCGTAGACGCTCTGGTTCGTCTGGATATGTCCGAATATATGGAACGTCATTCCGTCTCCAAGCTGATCGGCTCTCCTCCCGGCTATGTGGGCTATGATGAAGCCGGACAGTTGACGGAAAAAATCCGCAGAAAGCCCTATTCCGTCATCCTCTTTGACGAGCTGGAGAAGGCGCATCCCGATGTGCTGAACGTCCTGCTCCAGATTCTGGACGACGGTCGGATCACCGATGCCCAGGGTCGTGTGGTCAACTTTGAGAATACTGTGATTGTTATGACCTCCAATGCCGGCTCAGACCGGAAGGACGGGTCTGTGGGCTTCGGCAGAAGCATGACGGAGCTGAGCAAGGACAAGGCTGTGAAGGCTTTGCGGGAGTTCCTCCGTCCGGAATTTTTGAACCGTGTAGATGAGATTATTTGCTTCAACAAGCTGTCCGAAGAAAACTTCCGTGGGATTGCGGCCATTATGCTGGGTGAATTAAAGGAGAATCTCAAAGAGCGGGGGATTTCTCTGACCTGGGATGATTCCATGATCGACTATCTGGTTCGTCAGTCCTATTCCGTCACCTACGGCGCCAGAAATCTCCGCCGCACCATTCAGCAAAAGGTGGAGGACGGCATCGCAGAAAAAATCATCGACAGCTTTGACGCTCCCATTTCTCAGATCAAACTGACCGCTTCGGAGGACGCCGTGGAGATTCTGTCCCTATGATAAAAGCTGCTTTTTTCGACATCGACGGTACCCTGGTTTCCCTGAAAACCAAGGTATACCCCCCTTCCACCAAGGTTGCCATTGAGGCGCTGCGGAAAAAGGGAATTCTGTGTTTCATTGCCACAGGCCGCTCCAAGTTTGAGATGGCCTCCGAACGCCTCCTGGACGGCCTGGTCTTTGACGGCTACCTGACCAACAACGGTCAGGATGCCTATGACGCCTCCGGGAAGCTGATCTATGGAAAGCCTCTGGATCAGGAGGAGGTTCGGGCCTTGTATCATTGGGCGGAGGAGACGAAAACCGCCTGCTGGCTGGTCAGCGCCGAGGAGAGCAGGATCAATCTGATCAACGATCGGGTGATGACGGCTATGGTCGCCATTCACACCCAGCCTCCTGTCTGCGGCGATCTGCGTCCCATGCTGGAAAAGCCGGTGTATAAGGTAGTGCTCTTCCTGCCCGGAGAGGAGATGGACGAGCCCATGCGGCTGGTG
>JAEDOJ010000127.1 GCA_016302015.1 Oscillospiraceae bacterium
ATTTGCTGAAAAAATAATCTCAATTTTGGCGGTTCCGGACTTTTTTGACAGTCTGAGGGCAGCCTTCGCTGCCCTTTTTCAGGAGATGATTCCATGTATCAGCCCCTTGCAGACGAACTTCGTCCCCAAACTCTGGAGGAGGTGGTGGGACAGGAGGAGATTCTGGGCGAGGGCAAAATGCTCCGCCGGATGATCGAATCCGGGAAGGTTCCCAACCTGATCTTCTACGGCCCCAGCGGCACGGGAAAAACCACGGTTGCCAACATCATTGCCAACGCCACCCGGCGGAAGCTGTACAAATTAAACGCCACCACGGCCTCCACCGCCGATATCAAGGAGATCGTCTCTCAACTGGACACCCTGCTGGCGCCCAACGGCGTTCTCCTGTATCTGGACGAGATTCAGTCCTTTAACAAACGCCAGCAGCAGACCCTGCTGGAGCATATTGAAAACGGAAAAATCACCCTCATTGCCTCCACCACGGAAAATCCCTATTTTTACGTTTTTAACGCCATCCTCAGCCGGAGCACGGTCTTTGAGTTCAAGCCCATTACGAAGGAAGCGGCTCTGAAAGCCGTAAATCGGGCGGTGGCATATATGTCCGAAAAAACCGGACTGACCGTAACGGCGGAGGAGGGCGCTCTGGAGCATATTGCCTCCTGCTGCGGCGGCGATGTCCGGAAGGCCATCAATGCGGTAGAGGCCATGTTCCTTGCTGCCCGGCCGGGGGATACCGCCCTGCTTTTAACCCTGGAGGATGCGAAAGCCATCACCCAGAAATCCGCCATGCGCTACGACAAGGACGGCGACAACCACTATGACTGTCTCTCCGCCCTGATGAAGTCCATCCGTGGTTCTGATCCGGACGCCGCCATTCACTATCTGGCAAGATTCCTGGAGGCGGGGGATCTCCCCTCCTGCTGCCGGAGAATTCTCTGTTCCGCCTGCGAGGACATCGGCCTTGCCTATCCCATGGCAATCCCCATTGTCAAGGCCTGTGTGGATTCTGCTTTGCAGTTGGGGATGCCGGAGGCCCGCCTGCCTCTGGCGGACGCGGTGATTTTCCTTGCCACCTGTCCCAAGTCCAATTCCGGGTATCTGGCCATTGCCAACGCCATGAAGGATGTGACGGCGGGAAAGCTGGGGGTTTTCCCCAGAGAGCTGCAAAACGTCCATGCGGACTCCGCGGGACAGGAGCGGGATCAGGGCTATCTCTATCCCCATAACTATCCCAATCACTGGGTGCGGCAGCAATATCTCCCCGATGTGCTGAAGGACGTTCATTATTACGAATACGGGGACAACAAAATCGAGCAGGCGGCGAAACGCTACTGGGATGAGGTCAAAAAATGATGGAATTACAGGTGGACGATATCGTCGTTATGAAAAAACAGCATCCCTGCGGCAGCCAGCGCTGGCAGATTTTGCGAACCGGCGCGGATTTGAAGCTCCGGTGTCAGGGCTGCGGTCATGAGGTCTGGCTGCCCCGGCACAAGGCGGTAAAAAATATCAAGTCGATGGAAGGCAAAGCGTAAAAATCGTTCGACAGGGCTTTGATTCAAAATACAAAAAACTCCCTTGAAAAAAGGGATTCTCCATGGAAATAGCGGAGAATCCTTCTGAATATTCCGAAAACAGGTCGCAATCCCCCAGCAGGATTGCGACCTGTTTTTTTGTCTCCGCGCCGTATACTTTGTCCACGGAGGGAGGTGCGGCAGTGGTTGTCTATATCGACGGCGTGTTCGTTCTGAATCTGGCTGTGAATTATCTTCTCTTATACGGAGCGGGGCGGTTGGGGGGCGCCGGTATCCGGCGGCTTCGCCTTCTGGCCGGTGCCGCGGTGGGTGCGGCCTACGCTGTGGCAGTCTATCTGCCCCACTGTCAGTGGCTGACCTTCCCCCTGTGGAAGCTTCTCTGCGCCGCCCTGATGCTTCTGGCAGCCTACGGAGGCAGACCGGCCACCCTGCGTTTGGGCGCAGTCTTTTTCGCCCTGTCTCTGGCGCTCTGCGGCGCTGTCTACGGCGTTCAGCTTCTCCAAAACGGTCAGCTCCGGTATCAGGGCAGCGAACTGTTTTTCCCGGTTTCCTTTTTTACTCTGCTCCTCACCGCCTTCGCCGTCAGTTCCGCCTGTTATCTCCTCCTGCCAAGGCTGACCCACAGCCCGGATTCCATCGTTCCGCTTACCCTTCGCCTGGGCAAGCGGCAGGTCTCTTTGTCCGCCCTCCGGGACAGCGGCAACACCCTTCAAGACCCCATCAGCGGCGACCCTGTCCTCACCGTCTATTGGTACAGCGCCAGAACCCTTCTTCCCCCCGGACTGAATGCCTCTGATTTTGAACATCCCGCCACCCTGCTCCTGCGCCTGAAGGATTTGTCTCCCCGGTTGATCCCCTATCGGGCGGTGGGCGTCTCCTCCGGCCTGTTGCTGGCCCTTCCCTGTGAAATCCTTGTAGAAAATCGATCGTTTTCAAGCCTTGTGGCCTTCTCTCCCACCCCGGTTTCCGACGGAGGAGCCTACGAGGCGCTGACTGGAGGTAATTTGTATGTTTAAAACCCTTTCCCAACTCCTTGCCGCCATTTTCTGCCCTCCCTCCAAAATCATGTACATCGGCGGCAGCGACGTCCTTCCCCCTCCCCTGACGGCCGGGGAAGAGCAGGAGCTGCTGCGCCGGTCGGAGGCCGGAGATGAGGACGCCAAGCAAACCCTCATCGAACGCAATCTCCGTCTGGTGGTCTATATTGCCCGCCGGTTTGAAAACACCGGCGTCAATATTGAAGACCTGATTTCCATCGGCACCATCGGCCTGATCAAAGCCATCGGTACCTTCAAAACCGACAAAAAAATCAAGCTGGCCACCTACGCCTCCCGGTGCATCGAAAATGAAATTCTGATGCACATCCGGAAAATCTCCGGTCAGAAAACGGAAGTCTCTCTGGACGAACCCATCAACACCGACTGGGACGGAAACGAGCTGCTTCTGTGCGACATTTTAGGCACAGACGACGATACCGTAATCCGTCCCATGGAGGAGGATGTGGAGCATCAGATGCTGCGGGAAGCCCTCTCCCGCCTGCCGGAACGGGATCGTTATATCGTTTCCCTCCGCTTTGGTCTCTGCGGCTATCAGGAAAAGACGCAAAAAGAGGTGGCAGATCTTCTGGGAATCTCCCAATCCTATATCTCCCGGCTGGAAAAACGAATCATGCAGCGGCTTCGCCGGGATTTGCTCCGTCAGGTTTCATAAAAAATATTTGCATTGTTGCAATTTCTTTGATATAATAAAGGTACTTCGTCTGTTGGGAGGGTTCTTTATGCAGAAAAAGGTTCCGAATTCCGTTCTGAAGCGTCTGCCCGTCTATCTTGCATATCTGAAGTCCCTCCCGGAGGATGCGCCGGAGCATATTTCTGCCACCAGCCTGGCCATGGCTCTGAACATGGGTGAGGTTCAGGTTCGTAAGGATCTGGCCATGGTTTCCGACGGCGGCAAGCCCAAGGTCGGCTACCGTCGCAGCCGTCTGATCGAAGATATTCAGCAGTTTTTGGGCTATGATAATACCAACGATGCCGTTCTGATCGGTGCGGGCAAGCTGGGCCGTGCCCTGTTGGGGTATACGGGCTTTTCCGAATACGGTCTGAATATCGTCGCCGCCTTTGACCGCAACGAAGCCCTTGCCGGGACGGCGGAAAACGGCAAACCCATTTTGCCCATGACCAAGCTGGAGTCCATGTGCAAGGAGCAGCAGATTCTGATCGGCATCATTACTGTCCCTGCCGCCCATGCCCAGGAGGTCTGCAATCTGTTGATTGCCAACGGCATTCAGGCCATCTGGAATTTTGCGCCCACCCATCTGGATGTCCCCCAGGGGATTCTGGTGCAGAATGAAAATATGGCAACCAGTCTTGCGGTGCTGTCGAAGCATCTTTCCGCGCAAATAAATAAACGCTGAGAAAGTCCGTGGCTATGAAGGAGATGTACCGTCCAAGGGAGAAGAACTGTGCCTGGATCGCACTCGGCTTCTATTTTTCGTTTATGATAGCCCTGACGCTGATGGGCTATCTGATGTCCAAAGGCTTTTCGTGGTATCCGCTCCTCTATCTTTTCTTTGTCGCCGTTGCGGTAACGATCGTATTGGTACGGGAACACAGCCTGCAGAGTCTTGGACTTTCAAAAAAGAATCTGAAAATTGACGGAAGCATCTCTTTGGCGATCTTTGTGCTCGCTTGGGTCGCACGTTTGTTGATCTCTGATGCTTCCCCATCGACCCTCACATATGACGCCGTCTATTATTTTTTCTATATTGCGTTTGTGGAAGAGCTCCTGTTCCGGGGACTTTTGCAAACCTACCTGTTCGGCTTCCGCTTAAAAAAGCCGTGGCTTCTGATCCTCGGCGGTGTGCTGTTTGCGCTCATGCATCTTCCGTTTCAGATGTTCCGGCATAACAATGTATCCTTTGGTTATGTGATTGACGCGCTTCCGCAGTTACTTATCACCTTTATCTTCCACATGGTGCTCAGCATCATTGCTGACAAGCGGGGAAATATCCTCATACCCACCGCACTGCATTATTTTTGGAATTATTTCGTGAACGCCTTGTGACCCTTCTGTGCGGGCATTTGTGACCGGAGACCGAGCCTGCCTGTCAGAAACTCCATGATTCCTTGAAAAAATACTTGCATTTTCGCCGCATTGCGGTTATAATAATTGAAGCGCAGATTTCACCACGCCGGTGTGATGGAATTGGTAGACGTAGTGGACTCAAAATCCACCG
>JAEDOJ010000128.1 GCA_016302015.1 Oscillospiraceae bacterium
GCACCGGATCTCCCTGTCCATGAAACAGGCGAAAAAGTAAAAACGGTGTCATCCTGAACAAAGTGAAGGATCCCGTAAACAGAAGAACGCTCTTCTGCATACGGGATCCTTCTTTCACGTCAGTGGGACAGCGGTGAACGGACGGTGGTCGTTTTACTGATTTCTGCGGTGGGAAATCACACACGGTTTTTCTTGCCGCGCTGTACATACCCCCTCCTGCCGGTTTGCACCGGACAGGAGGGGGTATTGCCTGATCGCTTTTTACTTTGCGGAATGTTTCCTCTTTTTGATGATGAACGCGGCCCCGATCAGTGCGCCGACGCAGACAAGGAGAAGCACAATCCACAATACTGTGCGGCTGCTCTCTCCGCTCTGCGCAGACGCCGTATCGCTGCCTCCGGTCAGGAGAGACTTCGTATCGTTGTCTGTGTCCGCTGCCGTTTTTTCACTCACGGTAAAGGTGGTGACAGCAGTACCGCTTGTCGATACAATAGCGAGGGTATGCTCGCCGACAGAGAGCGTGGAAACGAAATCATCGTTCAGGGCTACAACCGTACTTCCTTCGCTGACCGTATAATCCTTTTCGTCAAGGGTTTTCCCGTCAAGCTCAACCCGGATGAAATCGGCGAATGCCGCGCTGGAGCGGAAGGGAAGGACTTTTTCTCCCATGGTCAGGATTTGTCCCATACCCTCAAGGATTTCCGGCGAGAGCCAGGCAATCACGGTATCTTCCGGCCTGATTTCGGTTTTGCCGTTTTCGTCAACAAAGCATTTCCCGCAATCCGGGCAATCCCAATACGCGATATTTCCGGTCCCGGTGCTGGTCGCCGCCTGGGCTTCATGGTTTACAAGCTTATGATTGCCCAGCGCGGGAATCTCCCGATAGCTTGTGTAATCGCAGCGGGTGCAGGTCTCGTAGGCGTACCAGCCGATCTCCGCGCAGGTGGGGGCCTGGGCGTCATGCTTCACGATGTCATGACCCAGCGCGGGCAGCTCCCGGTAGCTGCTGTAGTCGCAGTCGTCGTGCTTGCAGGTGTAGTAAGCGTACCAGCCAATCTCCGTGCAGTTGGGCGCCTGGGCCTCGTGGTACTCAGCTTCATGATTCAGGGCGGGAATCTCCTGATAGGTGCTGTAATCGCAGCGGGTGCAGGATTCGTAGGCGTCCCAGCCGTTATCCTCGCAGGTGGGGTCCTTCGCCTCATGCTGCTCGATGTCGTGACCCCGCGCGGGAAATTCCTCACGGAGCGAGTAATAAGAGCAGCCCTCGTTGGCGCAGCCCACATAGGCGCCCCAGCCGCCCTCCGTACAGGTGGGGGCCTTGGCGTCATAGTTCTTCTCCATGGCGTGACCCAGCGCGTCAAGCTCCTCGAAGGTGCTGTAGGTGCAGCGGGTGCAGACGTCGAAGTCTTTCCAGCCCGTGCTCGTGCAGGTCGGGGCCTGCCCGTCGTAGTGCAGAAGCTTATGGCCCAGCGCGGGCTTCTCCACGCGCTCGTTGTAGTCACAGCCCTCGCGCATGCAGGCTTCGTAAGGATCCCAGCCGCCTTCCGTGCAGGTTGGCTTCTGTCCGATGACGCGCTCGATCTCATGACCCAGGGCGGGGATCTCCGAATAGGTGCTGTAATCGCAGCGGGAGCAGCTCTCGTAAGCGTCCCAGCCCACTTCTGTGCAGGTCTCGAGCTTTGCTTCGTGGAGCTCGACGTCATGCCCCAGCGCGGGATATTCCTTGTAGCCTTCGGTGTAGGTGCAGCCCTCCCGATCGCAGGCGCTGTAGGCGTCCCAGCCGCCTTCGGTACAGGTGGCAGCCTTGGCCTCGATCTGCACCATATGATGCCCCACCAGGGGATATTCCTTGTAGCCTTCGGTGTAGGTGCAGCCCTCCCGATCGCAGGCGCTGTGAGCGTCCCAGCCGATTTCGGTACAGGTGGCAGCCTTGGCCTCAACCGTCACCATGTGATGCTTCAGGGGCGCTATGGGCCATGCGGTCCCGTATTCGCCACAGCCGTTCTGGCAGTAAAGGGCGACCATTAAGCCCTCCTCGGTGCAGGTGGGCTCCTTGAAGACCTTTTTGTCGTGGAAATCAATGGTAAAGTTGTGCCCGAGCGGCGAGATGGTCTCGCCGCCGGTTACCTTGCCGCACAGCTTGCAGCGGTACTTTGCGGTGGAACCATAGGTCGTGCAGGTTTCGCGGACTTCTTCGGCAAGGAGCTCCTGGTCATCCGGATGGCAGGCCTTGGGGATCTCCTGCCGCTCCACGATCTCTCCGCAGTTTTCGCGGGTGCAGCGCAGCACCTTCTCGCCCGTCTGCTGGCAGGTCGCTTTCCTGACGATCTCCCACTCCGCGCCTTCGGTGCTGTGGCCGAGAGGCTCGATGGTTTCGCCGCCGATGGTGCCGCCCTGTTCCAGCGTGCACATTGTGCATTTGTATTTCGCGGTGGTGCCGGGCTCGGTGCAGGTGGCAGGCGTTTCATGCCAATACGGCATCGAGTAATCATGATCGATTTTGGGCACCTGTGAAGCATATTCGTATTTGTTGCATCCTTCGCGGTTGCAGAACCTGGCCCTCCAGCCTCCGTGTTGGCAGGTGGGCTCAGCAGTAATGAACGTCCACTCCGCGCCTTCGAAGTCGTGCCCAAGAGCCGGGATAGATTTACCGCCGTACCGCGTACCGCACAAGACGCAGACTCTCTGCCGTGTAAAACCGTTATTTTGACAGGTGGCCGGATAACCGGGATGGACGACATGGCGGTTCTCTTCTGCGCATTTTGCCGGGGTAACGGTCTTTTTTTCAATGACAGCGTCGCAGTTGATGCAGATCAGACCGATTTCCGTTGCCTCCGCGCATTTTTTCCCGTTGAGCGTATGCCACTCGGCGCGTTCCAAATCATGCCCCAAAGGCTCGCCATCGTAATAGCCTTCCCGTACATCGCCGCAGCGCTCGCAGACAGCCGCTCCTACGTAAAAGGGTTCCGTACAGGAAGCAGCCCGAGACGGTTCGGTATGTTTATAGTCATGGAGAAGCATGAATGCAGTGTAGGTCTCCACGGCATAGTAGCAGCCCGGGGTGCCGCAAACCATTATTTTCACGCCGTGTTCGGTACAGGTGGGCTGCTTAATGGTCACGATTGAGGGGCTTCGGACATGTTCGTGGTCCAGCACCTCGCTCCTGGGCGCATTGCAGATCTGGCATTTGCCAATATAGGGCCAGGGGGTATCATCCCACTCATGGTCGACCCAGGTGTAGGTTGTTTCGCGGCATGTCTCGCACAGGAACAGCTGGGTGGTGTGCTGCTTTTCATTGTACTGCATATTTGCCGTACCGCATAAGTCCTGCCGTGCGCCCAGGGTCTCTTTCCTGCAGTTGTCACACCATCCGGTATCGACGGCCGGTGCCGTTCTGGTCGCATCGCAGATCAAGCATCTGCTAATATTAGGCCAGGAGGCGTCATCCCACACATGGTCGACCCAAGTGTAGGTGGCGCTGCGGCATACATTGCATTGGAACAGCCGATCGGTGTGCTGCTTTTCATTGTACTGCATATTTGCCGTATCGTATACGTCATGCCATACGCCCGTTGTCTCTTTCCGGCAGTTTTCGCACCATCCGGTATTGCCGGCGGCCGCAGCCGTCACCGGCACAAGCATAAGTACCATGCACAGGGTCAGCACTATGCTTAAAACTCTCTTTCCCAATTCCTCTTCCTCCTAAAAAATTGTTTTTGAATAATCCTTATTCTGTAACAATACCCGGCCTTGTTTCCGGGTTATATTGCGCAATATAGAGTACAAGGATCTCTTTCAGTGTTTCTATCTGGGATCTCATATAGAATTCATCCTCAAACAGGGCGTAATGCACGCAGGCTCTGATCAGAATGAAAATCAGCGGTATGATTTTTTCACAGGGAATACCCAGCTTCCCTTCCAGACTTTTGGCGTATTCCGTGTAGCGTTCATCGATACCCGCAAAGAATTTTTTGCCGTATTCTCTGTATTTGGGGTGGGTATAGATCTGATACATCAGCCGGTATTTCTTGCCGTGGGTCTTTGCCGTCCAGTAGGGGATCTCGTCAACAAAGCGCCACAAGTCCTCCACATCCCTGGGGGCTTTCGCCATAAACTCATCCTCCACCCGGGTCATGCAGTATTCGGTGGACTGGACGATCAGGTCGTCAAGATTGTCAAAATACAGATACAGGGTCGCAACGCTGCAGCCGCAGGCTTTTGCGATGGCTTTTATGCCGACAGAGGTAAAACCGTTCTCCGCATAGCAGTCAAAGCATTTTTCCATGATCTCGATTTGCTTTGCCCTGTGGTTTTCTTCGTTTACAGTTCGCATCAGATTTCGCCTTTCTTCGAAAAAAAAGTGAACGGTCGTTCTTATTATGCTCCTTAACCTGTATCTTGTCAAGTAGGTACGGCAATATTCTTAATTTTTAAGTAAAATCTGTATTTTTTTGGGGAATAACCGCAGGAAAAGGGTGGCCGCACAGGGCTGCCCCTACGCAGAGCTTGCGGGATGCGCCGTGTAGGGGCCGGCGTTCCCGACGGCCCGTGTTGGACGCGGTCGGAAGCCGGAAGAAGCGGGCGATAGTGAAGCAAAGAAATAGGCTCCCTTGTGTAAAGGGAGCTGGCACGGCGTAGCCGTGACTGTGGGATTGTCTGTTCTGGTTACTCTGGGCAATGAATACAATCCCTCCGAGCCGCCTATAGGCGGCCCACCTCCCTTTACACAAGGGAGGCT
>JAEDOJ010000129.1 GCA_016302015.1 Oscillospiraceae bacterium
CTGCCAGAAAATTGCCGGGAGCGCCGCCGGGGTTGGCAGCCATGGTGGGATAGCCTGCCGCATCCGTGGATTTGGCGGCGAAATCAATGAGCAGTTCACCCAATGCCACTACGTCGATCATGGTGCGGTCTCCTTAATCCTTTGCGGCGGGGTACTCGTTGCACAGCAGCCGGTAGGGAGCCTCGTCCTCCTCGATGGCAGGGAACCTGCCCATGGGCGGGGCGAAGCGGTTGTCGTTGTTATCGTCATTGCACTGGCTGACTTCGCCCAGAAGAACATCGCCGGTGCCCGGCTCCACCTCAAAGTCATGGTAGAGATACTGCTGGATGTAGATGGACTCGCCGGGTGTCAGGCGGATCTGAGTGCCTGCGGGTACAGTATAGGTGCGACCGTCGGTATGCACGGTAACATCACTTTCGTAATCGATGGACTCGTCAGGCTTGGAGTTGTACACCCGGATCAGCACATTTCCGCCGCCCCGGTTGATGATATCCTCAGTTTTATACCAGTGAAAATGGTTGGGAGAATACTGGCCCTCCTTCAGGAACAGCAGCTTTTCCGCATAGACCTTGGGATATTTGTCCTTCATGGTCTGGCTGCCGTTACGGATGGTAATGAGGGAGAAGCCCATTTTGTCAAACGCACCCTTGCCGTAGTCGGTGATGTCCCAGCCCAGGCAGCAGTCCCGGACCTCGTCATACTCGTGACCCTTGGTTTCCCATTCCTCGGGGGTGAAGTGGCAGAAGGGTGGCAGATAGCAGTGGTATTTTTCGCACATGGCTTCCAGCTCACGCAGAGCCTTGTTGACTTCGGAACGTTTCATAGGTAACTCTCCTTTGTATGAAATCTAGAATGTGCATAAGGCAGGGGACTGATTCCGTTATAGGCGGGAGCACTCCTCCGCCTTATGCGGATATGATAGCACATTTATCTACCCAATTCAACAAAAGCGCCGGAAAACCGGCGCTTTTGTGTTGAATCGGTAGCGCTTACTTGGTCAGGACGGAGACGCCGGTGTCGGTGACAGCACCGCCCAGGTTCTCGCCGTTCAGAGCCGCCACAGCAGCCTTGACGCCTTCAGCGCCCATCACGTCGGGGTTCTGTGCCATGGTTGCCAGAATGTAACCATCGCTGATCAGACCCATGATGGCATCAGACTTGTCGAAGCCTACACAGACCACATCAGCGCCTGCGGCCTTGACTGCGTTGCCTGCACCATTGGTGGAGCCTTCGTTGCAGCCGAAGATACCCACAACACCCTGGGTGATGTAGTTCTCAGCAATGCCCTGGGACTTGGCAGCGTCGCCCTCGCCGTACTGAGTTTCCAGCAGCTCGAAGCCGGTGCCTTCGAAGGCGGAGCGGAAGCCAGACTCACGGGCGACGGTGGAAGCGGTAGCAGCGTTGACATTGACGATGCCGATCTTGCCGGAGGTGATGCCCTTGGCGGTCAGCTCAGCAATCATGGTCTCACCGGCGGTCTTACCGGCTGCGGTGTTGTCGGTGGAGAAGGTGGCCTCAGCCTCAACGTTGGCGGGAGAGTCAACATAGACGATCTTCACACCGGCGGCGGAGGCTTCCTTCAGAGCAGAGGAGATGGCGTCGGGGCCGTTGGCAGCCACGATGATGGCGTCACAGCCGGCGGCAACCGCGTTGTTGACCTGCTCAATCTGCTGAGCGTCGTCCTTGGTGTTGGGGGCCATGAAGACCAATTCCACACCCAGCTCCTTGGCGGTCTTATCGGCGCCTTCCTTCAGGGTAATCCAGTGCTGGTCGATGGAGTCCATGGTGATCAGAGCCAGCTTGTAGTCACCGCCGGCAGGAGCAGCGGCGGCGGGAGCGGCGGAAGCCTTCAGAACGGAGACACCGGTATCGGTGACAGCACCGCCCAGCTTTTCGCCCTTCAGAGCGGCAACGGCAGCCTTAACGCCCTCGTAGCCCATGACATCGGGGTTCTGGGCCATGGTAGCCAGAATGAAGCCGTCCTCGATCAGACCCATGATGGCATCGGACTTGTCGAAGCCAACACAGACAACATCAGCAGCGGCAGCCTTGACAGCGTTGCCAGCGCCGTTGGTGGAGCCTTCGTTACAGCCGAAGATGCCCACAACGCCCTGGGTGATGTAGTTTTCCGCAATGGACTGGGACTTGGCGGCATCGCCTTCGCCGTACTGGGTCTCCAGCAGCTCGAAGCCGGTGCCCTCAAAGGCGGAACGGAAGCCGGCCTCACGGGCGACGGTGGAAGCGGTGGCGGCGTTGACGTTGACAATACCGATCTTGCCGGAGGTCACGCCCTTGGCGGTCAGGGCTTCGATCATGGTTTCACCGGCAGTCTTACCGGCGGCGGTGTTGTCGGTGGAGAAGGTGGCCTCAGCTTCGACGTTGGCGGGAGAGTCAACATAGATGATCTTCACGCCGGCGGCAGCGGCTTCCTTCAGAGCGGAAGAGATGGCGTCGGGGCCGTTGGCAGCAACGATGATGGCCTTGTTACCGGCGGAGACGGCGTTGTTGACCTGCTCGATCTGCAGGGCGTCGTCCTTGGTGTTGGGAGCCATGAAGGTCAGCTCCACACCCAGCTCGGCGGCGGCCTTCTCAGCGCCTTCCTTCAGGGTAATCCAGTGCTGATCGATGGAGTCCATGGTAATCAGCGCGATCTTGTAGGTTTCGCCAGAGTTTGCTGCAGCGGGCTTTTCGCCGCTGGAGCAGCCTGCCATCAGGCTCAGAATCATAGCCAGACACAGCAGGATGGATAATGCCTTTTTCATTGTTGTTCCTCCTAATTTTTATTTATTCACGCGGTTTTCCGCGAAAATAACAGATTATTTCTTGACTTTCTTGGCACCCTGACGGAATACCACATCCACCAGCACAGCGCCAGCCACAATCACGCCAATGACGATTCTCTGAATGCCCACAGGTGCGCCGATGATGCCCAAGCCGTTTTCCAGAGTCTGCCAAACGCCGGCACCAGCAAAGGCGCCCAGCAGCAGACCGCTGCCGCCCAGAGGAGAGATGCCGCCGATAACGCCTGCGGCTACGCCGTACATTTCGTAGCAGTTGCCCGCCTCCATGTTGCCCATGCCTGCCTGACCGGCCAGGATCAGACCGACCACAGCGGCGCAGAAGGCACTGATCAGGTATGCCTTGGTGGTGGTAGCGAAGACATTGACGCCGGAGAGCTTGGCGGCTTCCACGTTGGAGCCGATGGCGTAGATATGACGGCCGGTGCGGGTCTTGCTCATGATGAAGAACACAGCCAGGAAGATCACGAAAGCAATCCAGAAGGCATTGTAGATGCCAAGGAACTTGCCGTAGTAGAAGAAATTCTGGAAAGCGTCGCCTGCCTCTTTGCCCAAGCCGGAGACAATAGCGTCGGTGTTGCGGTTGCCGTTTGCCATGTATGCCACACCTCTGGCGCAAAACATGGTTCCCAGAGTAGCGATGAAGGGAGGCAGCTTGAACTTGCCCACCAGCAGACCGTTGATGACACCTACGACGAGGCAGCAGACAATGGCTGCGACAATGGCGATGATAGCGGAGATGCCTTTGCTCATCATGGTGGCGGAAATCATGGCGGACATGGCCACCACAGAACCGATGGACAGGTCGATGTTGCCGGTGATCAGGATGACACCCTGACCCACGCCCACCAGCAGGTATTTTGCCATGGACCGCAGCAGGTTCAGCATATTGTTGGACTTGAAGATATTCGGCTCAATCAGACCAAAGACGATGTACAGGATAATCCAGCCCGCGAAGCCAACCATCGCGGCGCCCATTCCCCGGATGGCAGTAACTTTTCTTTTGCTTTCATTCAGTGTGCTCATTGTTTTCCGTTCCTCCTCAGTTGGCTTCTGCCGCGAATTTATTCTCGAACTTGGTTGCCAGGGTAAGAATTTCCGTCTGGGTGGTCTGCCGCGCCATGACCTCGCCGGTGATGCGTCCGTCACACATGACGATAATCCGGTCGGCAATGCCCATAACCTCCGGCATTTCGGAGGAGACGAACATGACCGCAATTCCCTGCTGCTTCAGCTGGTTCATCAGATTGTAAATCTCAACCTTTGCGGCAACGTCGATACCACGGGTAGGTTCGTCAAAAATGACCACTCTGGAATTTCGCGCCAGCCACTTACCCACGACCACCTTCTGCTGGTTGCCGCCGGACAGCCCGCCCGCTTCGACCTCCACATTGGGAGTCTTGATCTTCAGGTCGGATACAGCCTTGGCGCACATGGCATCTTCCTTTTTCCGGCTGACCACGCCCAGCTTATTGCACAGCAGATCCAGATTGGGCAGAGCGATGTTCTCCCGGATGGGAAGCTTGGTGCACAGGCCATCCTTTTTCCGATCCTCAGGAGCCAGCACGATACCGGCCTTGATGGCGTCCTCGGGGCAATGGATGGTTACTGACTTTCCATCCAGAATGATCTCACCGGATTCCTTGGGGTCCACACCGAAGATCGCCCGCGTGGTTTCTGTACGACCTGCGCCCATCAGTCCGGCAAAACCCACGATCTCACCGGCGTATACCTCAAAGTTCACGTCCCGAACCATACGTCCGGCGTTCAGATTCCGAACCTCAAAAACCTTCTCGCCCTTTTCGCATTCCACCCGGGGGAACTTCTCCTTGATTTCCCGACCCACCATGTTGGTGATGATTTCATCCATGGTAGCGTCCTTGAAGTTCATGGAGGTGATGTACTGACCGTCCCGCATGATGGTGACCCGATCCACAA
>JAEDOJ010000130.1 GCA_016302015.1 Oscillospiraceae bacterium
CGAAGATGAAGGGACGGATGTACAGAGCGGTGCCGGGAGCGGTGGGAACCCAGTCGATGTCCTCCTTGATGACGGCCTTGATGCCGGCAATCAGAAGCTCCTCCGGCAGCTCGGGGATGCACATTCTTTCATTGGTGCGAGCCATTCTCTTGGCGTTCATATCAGGACGGAAAATCTGAATTTCACCCGTGGGGGTGCGGTAGGCCTTCATGCCCTCGAACATCATCTGGGCATAGTGCAGGACGCAGGAAGCCGGCTCAATCTGGAGAGGCGCATGGGGAACTACCCGGCCGTCATGCCAGCCCTGACCCTCGTCCCAGTCCATGCAGAACATATGGTCGGTGAAATATCTGGCAAAGCCCAGCTTGGTCTCGTCCTCGGGGCGGGGCTTGGGGTTTGTCGTTCTTGTTACAGGAAAATTGTACTCCATAATCTGATCCTTCCTTTTCTAATTAGTTGATATGGTACAGCTCGGGGCGTCTGTCATGGAACACACCGATGGATGAACGAATGGATTCCAGCACGGAGAGATCACAGTCCGCAGTGAGCAGAGTCTCCTCCGTACCGGCAAGGGCAAGCTGTTCTCCCCAGGGATCGTGAATGGAGGAACAGCCGCCGTATCTGGTGGCGCCTGCGGTGCCGCAGGAGTTGCAGCAGACCACAAACATCTGATTTTCGATGGCCCGTGCCCTGGTCAGAGCCAGCAGATGGGGAATCCGGATGTCCGGCCACTGGGACACCACGAAGAGGACATCCAGCCCGTCCACGGTCATGGTTCTGGTCAGCTCCGGGAAGCGGATATCATAGCAGATGATGACGCCGCACTTCCTTCCGTCCAGAAGGAAGGTGCAAAGATGGTCGCCGGGGGTGAAGCTGTGGTGCTCCAGCATGGGGGTGAAGAGATGGGTCTTGTCGTATTGACCGATGAGGCTGCCGGTGCGGTCGAAGATACAGCAGGTGTTGAAGATTTTCCCGTCTCTCCGGTTTGCCACACTGCCGGCAACAATATTTACCCGCAGGTTTTTGGCAAGAGAACCGATCCGGGAAATCACCCCGGCGCAGTCGTTATCGCTTAATTCCCCCAGATTTTCCCTGGGAAAGAAGCCGGTGTTCCAGGTCTCCGGCAGGACGATCACGTCCGCACCGGCCTGAGCGGCCTCCACAATCAGCTGTTCCGCCTTCTGAAAATTTTCCTCCGGGGCGGACAGCAGCATATCCATCTGAATACAGGTGACTTTCATAGACTGTCCCTCCCCTTACAGCGCATTGCGCCTGATCTTGCCGCTGACGGTCTTGGGAAGCTCGTCCCGGAATACCACGCAGCGGGGATATTTATAGGGTGCGGTGTGCTTCTTCACATAGTTCTGAATGTCCTTTTTCAGCTCCTCGGAGGGCTCGACCCCCTTGACCAGCACGATGCTGGCCTTGACGATCTGCCCCCGAACCTCATCCGGCATGGCGGAGACGCCGCATTCCAGAACATAGGGAAGCTCCATAATCACATTTTCAATCTCAAAGGGCCCGATGCGGTAGCCGGAGGACTTGATAATGTCGTCCACACGGCCCACATACCAGTAGAAGCCGTCCTCATCCCGCCAGGCGGTATCGCCGGTGTGATAGAAGCCGTCGTGCCAGACCTCGGCGGTTTTCTCCGGGCTGTTGTAGTAGCCGGTGAAGAGGCCGCAGGGTGCGCCCTCCCGGACGTCGATGACAATTTCGCCGGTTTCGCCGTCGGGAACCGGGTTGCCGTCGGGATCGACCAGCAGAACCTTATAGATGGGGGCGGGCTTGCCCATGGAGCCAACCTTGTGCTTTGCTCCCGCCAGATTGCCGATGACCATGGTGGTCTCCGACTGGCCGAAGCCCTCGATGATCTGCAGGCCGGTGGCTTTTTCAAACTGGCGGTAAACCTCCGGGTTCAGAGCCTCACCGGCGGTGGTCATATGCTTCACGGAGGAGAAATCATACTTGGAAAGGTCTTCCTTGATCATCATGCGGAGCATGGTGGGCGGGGCGCAGAAGGTGGTGATCCGATATTTTGCGAACATGGGCATAATGTCGGCGGCGTTGAAGCGGTCAAAGTCATAGACAAAGGTGGCCGCCTCGCAGAGCCACTGACCGTAGAGCTTGCCCCACATGGATTTTGCCCAGCCGGTGTCGGAAATGGTCAGGTGGAGGCCGTCCGGCTCCACGCAGTGCCAGTATTTGGCGGTGTGGAAGTGACCCAGGGGGTAACGGTGGTTGTGGGCTGCGATCTTGGGATAGCCGGAGGTGCCGGAGGTGAAGAACATCAGCAGCAGATCGTCGCCGCAGGGGGAATCCTCCGTCCGGTCGAAATGGGAGCTGTAGCTCATGAACTCCTGGTCAAAGGAGCGCCAGCCCTCCTTGCTGCCGTTGACCAGCAGCTTGTTTTTCATGCCGCCGTAGGTCTGCAGCGCCAGATCCACCTGATTGGAGGTATCGCCGTCGGCGGTGCAGAGGATGGTCTCGATCCCCGCCGCCTCAAAGCGGTACTCAAAGTCATGGGCAAGGAGCTGGTTCGTGGCGGGGATGGCAATGGCTCCCAGCTTGTTCAGCCCCAGCATGGCAAACCAGAACTGGTAATGCCGTTTCAGCACCAGCATGACCCGGTCGCCCTTGCGAATGCCCAGAGAGCGGAAATAGTTGGCGCAACGGTTGGAGGCGGCCTTCATATCCTTGAAGGTAAAGCGTTTTTCGGAGAAATCCCTGCCCACATACAGCATGGCCAGCTTCTCCGGCTCACGATCCGCCAGAGCGTCCACAAGATCGAAGGCAAAATTGAATTTGTCCGTATTTTTAAAGGTGATCTTCGTGGGCGTGCCCTTTTCGTTTTCCTCGGTCTCAATGTACCTGTGGTAAATTCTGGGCTTGTCGTCCTTGGGCAGGGGCGTGCCCAGAATGCTGACGGCGGACTTGGCTGTCAGCTCCGGGAGGGGTTCGCCCTCCCCGGAGGGATTGAGAACGATGGCGTAGAACTCGCAGTCCTGCCCTCCCGCGGCAATCATGCCGTGGGGCGTGGAGGAGTCAAAATAAATGCTGTCGCCGGGATTCAGGGTGGTCTTGTGCTCGCCAACCTGGACGATCAACTGGCCGGAAATCACCAGGTCCAGCTCCTGACCGTCGTGGGAGGTCAGCTCAATATCCCGTTTCTGCGCCTCTTCATCATAGACGCTCTTGACATACAGGGGCTCGGCAATACGGTTCTGGAAGGAATATGCCAGATTGTAATAGGTCATGCCGTGGGCGTTGCCGATTTCCTGACCGGCCCCCGCCCGGGTCACCGCAAAGGACTTCAGGGTGGGACTGCGTCCCTCGATGATGTCCGTAATGTCCACATTCAGCGCCAGGGCACAGCGATAAATAAAGGTGAAGTTCAGGTCGTGCCTGCCGGATTCACACAGAACGTACTCCTCGTTGGTCACATCGGTTTTGGCGGCCATTTCATAGGTGGTAAGGCCGACAATTTCACGCATCGCCCGGATTCGACCGGCCATTTCCTGAATCTTATAGTCCAGCCCGGAGATTTGCGCCATGGGAGATTCCTCCTTTCTATCGAGCCGGAAGGCCTCCGGCGAAAATGATAAATTGCTAAGAATAGCTTATCACAGCGGACTTGCCGTGTCAATCCTCTTACAGACGGTTGCGAAGCACCTTGCCGCTGATGGTCTTGGGAAGCTCATCCCGGAAAACCACAAGTCTGGGATACTTATAGGGTGCGGTGTGCTCCTTGACGTAGTTCTGGATTTCCTTCTTCAGCTCCTCCGTAGGCTCCGTCCCCTTGGTCAGCACGATGCTGGCCTTGACAATCTGCCCGCGGATCTCGTCCGGGGCGGCAGAAACGCCGCATTCCAGAACATAGGGAAGCTCCATAATAACGCTTTCGATCTCGAAGGGCCCGATGCGGTAGCCGGAGGACTTGATGATGTCGTCCACACGACCCACATACCAGAAGTAGCCGTCCTCATCCCGCCATGCGGTGTCGCCGGTATGGTACAGGTTGCCCCGCATACACTGGGCGGTCAGCTCGTCGTTTGCCAGATACTGGCTGAACAGACCCACAGGAACGCCGTTTTCCAGATGCACCACGATCTCGCCGGTTTCACCGTCAGCAACGGGATTTCCGTCGGGATCCACAATGTCGATGTCATACTGGGGAGAGGCCTTGCCCATGGAGCCCAGCTTGACCTTGGTGCCGGCAAAGTTGGCGATGGTCAGGGTGGTCTCGGTCTGACCGAAGCCCTCCATGATCTCCAGACCGGTGGCCTTCTCAAACTGCCGGGCGACCTCCGGGTTCAGCGCCTCGCCGGCGGTGGTCATGTGCTTGACGGAGGAGAAGTCGTATTTGGTCAGATCCTCCTTGATCATGAAGCGGAGCATGGTGGGCGGCGCGCAGAAGGTGGTGATATTGTACTTGGCGAAGAGGGGGAGAATGTCGGCGGCGTTGAAGCGGTCAAAGTCATAGACAAAGACCGCGCCCTCGCAGAGCCACTGGCCGTAGAGCTTGCCCCAGAGGGACTTGCCCCAGCCGGTGTCGGAGATGGTGAAATGCAGGCCGTCCCGCTCACAGCAATGCCAGTATTTGGCGGTGAGGAAATGACCCAGACCATAGGTGCACTTGTGCTCCACCATCTTGGGGTGGCCGGTGGTGCCGGAGGAGAAGAACATCAGGGAAGGCTCGTCTCCCTCGGCGCAGTCCGCCGGACGGGCAAAA
>JAEDOJ010000131.1 GCA_016302015.1 Oscillospiraceae bacterium
GGCACTTGAAGCCTTCGGGCATATCGCCTTCGTGAACATAACCGCAAACAGGGCATACATACTTTTTCATGTTAAAATCCTCCAATTTTTTATTCTGCGTTGCTGGCAACGCATTGGTTACAAATTCCGGTAAAGGACAGGGAACAGTCCTGCACCGCGCCGCAGTGGACAAGCTCCGCCAGTTCCATAGGTACCTTCAGCTCCTCCACATCGATCACCGCCTTACATTGACGGCAGACAAAATGCACATGGGGTGTCAGCTTGGCATCGTAGCGCTCCATTCCATCCACCACGCCTACGGAATTCAGAGTTCCCTCCTTCTTGAAGGCCGCAAGATTCCGATAGACCGTGCCCAGAGACAGGGCAGGGATCTCCGGCTTTAGCTGCTGGTAGACCCACTCTGCTGTGGGATGGGCTTTCGTGGAGCGGACGCAAGCCAGAATGGCGTCCCGCTTCTTACTGTGTTTGGTACAGGTCATAACGATCTCCAAAACAATAATGATTATCATTTACGAGTTCAGTATAACACAGGATGTCCCGTCTGTCAAGGATGGAAATTAAATTTTTTCCCGGAGGGAAAAGCTTCCCTTTGGCCGCCGGGTTGTTCAGAGGTTCCCTAAAACACCCTGGGGATCAGCTCCAACCCCTGCCCTGTGACCCCGAAGTCGGTGAGCAGGCGGTTTGCGCCGGGATGCTCCGGCTCCCGCGCCACCAGGCGGGTCGCCCCCTGACTGCGGGCGACGGAAATTCCCTCCCCCAGAAGCTGCGGGCCGTAGCCCTTGCCCCGATAGTCCGGCAGCAGTCCGAGATACGACAGCCGTGCCGTTTCCCCCCGGGGCTTTACCGCCACAAGACCGATGGTCTCCTCGCCGCAGACCGCATAGCGGAGGATGTCATGTTCTCCTTGGTAGCCTAACGCTTCTGCCAGGATCCCGTCCCCGGGCTGCGGGTCCCGATACCAGAGGTTGAAATCCCACCGGTCGTCCCGCCGCCACCACTGCTGACGTCCCAGAGTGGTAATCTCCTGGGGAAGATGGGAGGCGTCGTTGAGATATTCCAGCGTATACGTACCGTTCTCGTAGGTCAGCTTGGTCACGGCGGTATTTTCGCTGTGACCCAAATTGTCCTTCTCCGGGAAAAACAGCCGCTGCATCACCCCGCGCATCACCATGCCGTGGGAGAAAATCGCCACCGCCTGCCCCTCATGCCGCCGGGCAACCTCTTCCATGGCCTCCAAAAACCGACCGGTATAGGTCAGAAACGGCTCGCTGCCCTCCACAGACCAGTTTTTCGGGTCCTTGGAGAAGGCACGGTTTCTCTCCGGGTCGATCCGCTGGAGCCAGCCAAAGGGCTGGTTTTCCCAGACCCCGCAGCCCAGCTCCCGGAATCTGGCATCCCGGTGCAGGGGCAGCCCTTTGGGCTTATAAATGGCCCCCGCGGTGGTGCAGGTACGGGTCAGGTCGCTGGCATAGACCGCGTCAATCGTGATCGGGGCAAACCGCTTTTCCAGCGCTTCGATCTGTTTCCTGCCGTTGGGGGTGATCATTGCGTCAAACTGCCCCTGCAGCCGACGGAAAATATTGCCCTCCGCCTCCCCATGGCGGATCAAATACAAGGTCGTCATAGAATTACCACATACTTTCCCAGTTCCGCTTTCATTTTCAGAACCGCTTTTTCCGCCTGCTCCAGATAGTCCCTGCCGTCGGTTCCGTTCTTTTGCCAGGCGCAGAGAATGCTCCGGGAGGCGCAGACCACCGCCCCGTGACCGAAGCGGTCAAAGGCATAGGAGGCGTTTTTCACCTTGCCGCCCTGTTCGTCGCAGCCGGTGACCACCAAAAACAGCCGGTCATACTTCTCCCGCAGCAGCTTCAGCGCCTGAGGGAAGGTTGCCCCCGCAACGCCGCCCACCTGAGAATAGCCGTACCGACCGATCATATCCTCTCCCCAACGTCTGGCAAGGTCTGCCATAGCGGTGTAGACCACCCGATCCCCGGACAGGAGATCCTGCACCTCCCGGGAGGATTTGTTGGGGGATTTCAACAGGAGGAAAATATTTTTCCCTTCTTTTTTGCAGTAGGGCAGGAAGGGCTTGACGCTGTCGCTGCCCAGCAGGGGATTCAGGGTCAGACCGTCGCAGTGGTAGACCTGACAGGCTTCCTCTCCCAGAGAAATTTTGCCGAACATGGCCTGTGCATAGCTTTCCGCCGGGCTGTCCGCCAGTCCCGCCATGGAATCCATCAGGACATAGTAGCCCAGCTCCCGGGCATATTGGCTGACCCGCTGCAGTTGGGCAACGCCCTCCCCGCCCAGGGACTCAAAACAGGCGCTGCGGAGCGTCACTCCGGGAACAAGACCGTTCAGACGATCCAGCACCTGGGTGCAGAAGGTGTAGCAGGCTGCAGCGGCGGCCTTCAGGGTCTGCCCATGCTCCTCCACGGCGCTCCGGACAAGGTGGGGCGGCAGAGAGGGCAGCGTAGGTTCCAGACCCACCATGATCGGGGTTTTCAGTTTGCGGATTTGTTCCTGCAAGCGATCAATCGACATGAATTGACCCTCCCTTGATTTTTCTTTTATTATATCATAATTCTTCCGGGGAAGGAAGTTTCTCTTCGATTTTTTTCGTCATTTTCGGGCATCATAACAGGGAAAGGAGGCGAAAATCATGCAGGCAAAAACATTTTTATTGACGCTGGGTCTGGGCATGGCCGCCGGAGGCGCTGTGGCGCTGATGCTGCCCCAGCAGTCCAAGGTGCGAAAGACTGCCCAGAAGGCTGTGGACAGTCTGGAGCAGTCCGTGACGGATATGATGAGCTGAAAAAAGGTCAGAGGGAGCCTTCGTTGGTGCAAGCCTGTCGTCTCCCTCTGATAAGAAAGCCCCCAACACAAAAATCCTGCCCGGTGGTAAGCCGGGCAGGGGTTTCCTTGCTTTTTTACTTAAAACGGTCAAAGAACTTCTTCCGCTTGGGATGATTGGAATCAGCGGATTCCTCCAGTTTTTTCAGCAGCTCCTTCTGCTCCTTATTCAGCTTCGTAGGCGTCTCCACCACCACGGTGACAAACTGATCCCCCCGGTTATTGCTGCCCACATAGGGGATACCCTTGCCCCGGAGCCGGAAGGTGGTTCCCGTCTGGGTGCCCTCGGTCACGGTATAGCGCACCTTGCCGTCCAGAGTGGGAACCTCAATCTCCGCGCCCAGAGCCGCCTGAGTAAAGGAAATCGGCATTTCGCAGTACACGCTCTGTCCCTGACGGGTGAAGATGGGATGGGATTTTACGCTGACGGTAACCATCAGGTCGCCGTTGGGCCCGCCGTTGGTGCCGGAACAGCCCTCGCCACGAACCCGGAGGGTCTGGCCGTCGTCGATCCCCGCGGGAATCTTCACCTTGGTCTTGAAGCTGCGGCGCACCTTTCCCTTGCCCTTACACCGGGTGCAGGGCGTCTTGATCACCTTGCCTGTTCCGTGACAGTCGGGACAGGCATTTTCAGACTGCATCACCATACCCATGAAATTCTGCTGGGTACGGACGGTACCTCTGCCGTTACACCGCAGGCAGGTCTCCACGCCGGTGCCCGGCTCGGCGCCCTTGCCGCCGCAGCGGTCGCAGGTTTCCACCCGGGAGGCGGAGACCTCCTTCTCCGTGCCGAAAGCGGCCTCTTCAAAGGTAATCTCCATACGCTGACCGACGTCGTCGCCCTTGACCGGCGCATTGGGATTCCGTCTGGCAGACCGTCCCCCGCCGAAGAAGCTGCCGAACAGATCCCCCAGATCGCCAAAATCTCCAAAGCCCCCGCCAAAGGGATTGCCTCCGTTGGGGTTGAAATTGGGGTCTACGCCGGCAAAGCCGAACTGGTCATACCTTGCCCGCTTCTCCGGGTCGGACAGCACCTCGTTGGCCTCGTTGATCTCCTTGAACTTGACCTCGGCGTCCGGTTCATGGTTCACATCCGGGTGATACTTCGCCGCCAGCTTCCGGTAGGCTCGCTTGATATCCGCCTCGGAGGCAGACTTCTCCACGCCCAGAACCTCATAATAATCTCTCTTGTTTTCATTTGCCATAGCCATCACCTATGTCGCACACTAAGGCGGCGAGGTTCTCGCCGCCTGTGTGATTGAATTTTTCAGTCCTTGACTTCCTCATAGTCCGCGTCTACCACGCCGTCGTCATTGCCGCCGGCCTGACCGCCGAAGTCTGTGGGGTTGCCGCCCTGAGGATTCTGCTGATAGATCTTCTCAGAAACCGCATAGAAGGCTTTCTGCACCGCATCGGTAGCTGCCTTGATGGCCGCGACATCGTTGCCCTTGTTCTTTTCCTTCAGATCTGCCACTGCGGACTCGATGCTTGCCTTGTCGGAAGCGTCGATCTTATCCCCCAGCTCGTTCAGGGTCTTTTCCGTCTGGTAGATCACCTGATCGGCGGCGTTATGGGTATCGACCTCTTCCTTCCGGGCCTTATCCTCTGCCGCAAACTGCTCGGCTTCCTTCACTGCCTTGTCAATATCCTCCTTGGACAGGTTGGAGGAAGCGGTAATGGTGATGTGCTGCTCCTTGCCGGTGCCCAGATCCTTTGCGGATACGTTTACGATGCCGTTGGCGTCAATATCGAAGGAAACCTCAATCTGAGGAACGCCACGGGGCGCGGGAGCGATGCCGTCCAGATGGAACTTGCCCAGAGTCTTGTTATAGGCCGCCATCTCACGCTCGCCCTGCAGGACATGAAT
>JAEDOJ010000132.1 GCA_016302015.1 Oscillospiraceae bacterium
AGGTTTCTTCACGGCGAACGATACTTGCTTCTAGCTGGGAAAATAGGTAACGCCAGCATAAGCCTCCACAGAAATGTGGAGGTTTTTCGTTTTAGGTAACGTCAATAAAAGATCGTTCGAATGCATCGTATTCTTAAAGACAGTAACTTAAAGGTTCGAGCTTTGCAAGGCAAGTAAATTGAGACAAGTTTTACGCTTCTCTCATTTTCCTTGCCCTTTTTCTGTTTATAGCGGAACATTTGACTCTTTTCCTGTCTTTGAGTACAATTATGATAGGAACTCAGAGAATGTGCTAAGCTAATGTCTGCTGAATTGGTCGCAGAGCGGCTTATTCAGCAGACATGATATAGACGCACCGCCTTCGGGAGCGGTTCCCGAAGGCGGTGATTTTTGACTAAAAATTATACTTTCCGGACGAAATTCCAACTGTCACGGCACATTTCTTCCAGACTCATATCCGCTGACCACCCCAAAAGCGTCTTTGCCTTTTCGGCGTTTGCCCAACAGCGGGGGAGATCCCCGTCCCGGCGGGGGCCGATGACATAGGGAACCTTCACGCCGGTTGCACGTTCAAAGGCGTGGATCAGCTCCAAAACGCTGACGCCCTTCCCTGTGCCCAGATTGACCGCTTCAATGCCGGTATGTCCTGCTGCGTAGTCGATGGCCTTCAGATGCCCCTTGGCAAGATCCACCACATGGAGATAGTCCCGCAGACAGGTTCCGTCAGGCGTGTCGTAATCGTCTCCAAAGACCGTGAGCCGGGGGAGTATCCCTGCCGCCACCCGAGCCACATAGGGCATCAGATTGTTTGGAATTCCGTTGGGATCATCTCCCAAAAGTCCGGAGGGATGTGCGCCGATGGGATTAAAATAACGCAGCAAAACTACGGAAAAATCCGGGTGAGCTTCGGCATAATCCCGCAAAATCTGCTCGATCATCAGCTTTGTCCAGCCGTAGGGATTGGTTGCGATGTGGGCGGGCATGGTCTCGTCGTAGGGCACGGGATTGACCGGGCCGTAAACCGTGGCGGAGGAGGAGAAGACCAGGCATTTACAGCCAAAGTCCTCCATGGTTTCCACCACGGACAGAAGAGAATCCAGATTGTTTCGGTAATATTTCAGAGGAAGACGGCAGCTTTCTCCCACGGCCTTGAAGCCCGCAAAGTGGATCACGGCATCAATGGGATGTTTGCTGAAAATCTCCTGAAGGAAGCTTTTGTCGCAAACATCGCCCTGATAGAAGATCGGGGCTGTCCCGGCAAGCTGTTGGATCTTCCCGGGGACGTCGGCAGAGGCGTTGGAAAGATCGTCCGCAATGACGACCTCATATCCCGCCTGCAGCAGCTCAACGCAGGTGTGACTGCCGATAAAGCCGGCGCCGCCGGTCACGAATACTGTCATGGTATTTCCTCCTGTATCATAGTTGGGTGGGGAGATCACAGTCCTCCAGCAGAATACCGCCCTGGGAGCGGATGGACATAAGATGGCAGCGTCCTTTGCCCAGAATGCTTTCGATCTTTCCGCAGAAGTCTTCCGACATATCCTTTGGGACAAAGGCCTGAATCGTCCCGGCAAAGCCGCCGCCGTGGACACGGCAGGCGCCGCGATCCTGCAGCAGATGCTCCGTGAGCGCCAGCGCAAAGGCCAGATCCTGCGCCTCCCTCCGCCCTTCGGGAATCACGTTTTGCAGAAGCATCCAGGACGACCGGCCGGAAGCGGTGACAAGGCGAAGAAATTCGTCAAAATCCCCCCGCTGCAAGGCTTCCGTCTGCTGAGCAACACGCTTGTTTTCTTCGTAGACATGGATGGCCCGCAAAACGGCACGGTCACCGGCCTGCGCCCGGACAGAGGGGAGCCTGGGGTAAAATTTCTCCTCCGGGACATCACGCAAGACCTCCTTGCCGAAGCAGGCACAAACCCGCTTCAGCTCCGCCGGGATGGCGGCGTAGGAATCGGTCAGGTCTGCGTGGCTCGCCCCGGAATCAATGATGCAGAGGGCGTGTCCGCAGGCGGAAAAATCAAAATTCACAGGGGTGATCCGGGGCTGTCCGGGATCGGCAAAGTCAATGGCGACAATATTGCCCACGGCGCTGGCGGTTTGATCCATCAGACCGCAGGGCTTGCCGAAGTAGACATTTTCCCCATACTGACCGACCATGGCGATTTCTATGGCGGAAAGACCGCAATGCCCCAAATGATTCAAAATCACCCCGAGAAGAACCTCAAAGGCCGCAGAGGAGGAAAGACCGCTGCCGGGGAGAACATTGGAGACCACATAGGCGTCAAAGCCCGGAACATGGTGACCAAGGGCGGCAAAGCGGGCGGCGATGCCACGGATCAGAGCGGCGGTGGTTCCTTTTTCTGCCGGGTCAGGATTTCCGGCGGGCAGGGAGATCCGGCAAGGCGGGAAGCCCTCCGAGAAAACCCGGATACAGCTTTCGCCGTTTGCCGCAACGGCGGCACGGGTGTCAAGCTCCACCGCCGCCGCCAGTACACGGCCGCATTGATGATCGGTGTGGTTGCCGCCCAGCTCTGTACGCCCCGGTGCGGAGAAAAGCCACTGGGGCGGCCTGCCGAAGCGCTGGGAAAACTTTTGTTTTAATTCTTCGTTCATGAACCGCTGTCCATCCTAAAGTTATTCCTGCGTTCATTATAACATCGCAGGGGGAAAAGTCAATGCGGAAACGCTCTGACGGCTGCCCGTAAGAACAGCCGTTTTTCTGCGTTTGCGGAACCGAAAAGGGTTACAGGGAAAAATCAAGATCATCGATCTTGGAGAAGTCCTTTGCCCGTGCTTTTTTGGGAATCCGCTTCAAGGGATCATATTTGAATCTTCTGCACTGACCGCCGGCGGAGACGACGCCCTTCTTTGCGCACAGATAGGTTTCGTCGTCGATCTTACCGGCGCGGGTGCAGTAGGAACAGGATTTTTCAATCTTCTTCCGAAACAGCATTTCACTCACCTCACAGTTTGATTATATACGATACTGCCGGAGATTTCCACCATATTTTTGACGAAAATATGGGGAAAATATACAAACTACCACCAGCAAAAGGGCGATGCACCGGCTGACGGCGGTGGGATACAGGAACAATTGGGCGAAAAAAGCGGAAAACAGACCGTGAAGGAGTTTTTCCAGAAAACAGCCCTTTGGCTGAAGCCCCGCCCTGTGCCAGATGGAGTAAGCCTGCATCTGGACGCAGAGACCGCCCCAGCCGGTAAAGAAGGCGGCGAGGACAAAGGAACTCCTGTCCTGCTCCAGTGCGAGAAGACCGCCGGTTAATTCCGTAAAGCCTGTGAGAAAGGTTTGGAGGACTGGGGGCACGGACAGCAGGCGCAGAAACATGGGCAGAAGGGAGAAAATCAGGATCAGGCCGCAGATTTGCAGCATGGCTTCGCAGGAATCCCTTACAGCATGGAGGAAAACCGTGGAAAAAGCGGCCGTTTCCTGTGGAATACCATGGAGTTTCATGGACGAATTGGGCTTGGCCAGCAGCATTCCTGTGAGCAGGGCGGTCGCCACATGGATCAGGTAAAGAACAAGACCGGTCAGAGGGCTGGCGAATACGGCGGCTCCGAGAAAACCTGCAAAAATCCCCGGGCCGGAATTGTTGCAGAAGCGCAGGGCGTTTTCGGCCTCAGATTTTGGAATACAACCCTGTTCATAGAGAGCGGCGACCGAGGAAACTCCCACCGGGTAGCCTCCCAAAAAGCTGATGACCAGCGGGAAAAAGCAGGCGCCGCTGACGCCGAAAAACCTGCTCATAAGCCTGTGCAGAAAGTTCGGTACTGCCTTTGGCAGGATCGCTGTAAGTATTCTGGACAGAACCAGAAAGGGAAATAAAGCCGGAATCACTGTCGTGCCGCACAGTCGTAAGCCCTGACGCATGGCCTGGGCGGTCTCCCCGGAATAATATAACAGGAATCCCATGAGCGTCAGCAGCCCCAGAGAACACAAGCGCATTTTCGTTTTCACAAAGCATCACCTGATGGAATATATGCGGCAGGAGGAAAGAATGAACCTTGGCCGCATAGAATTGTCGGGGGCAGGTGAAGAGCATGAAGAAGAATTTTTCGGAGAATTTAAGCGAAAAGCTGTCGGTGCCTCAGGAGACCCTTGGGGAGGTGCCCCTGGTACAGCTTCATGGGAAACGGACGGTGTGCATTGAAAATCACAGGGGAATCCTGGAGTATACTGATACGTTAGTGAAAGTTTCGGTAAAACGTGGTACAATCGCGGTGGTGGGCAGCAGAATGGAAATTGCCAGAATGACCCGGAGACTGTTGGAAATTCGTGGCTGCATTCAAAGGGTGGAATTGGAATGAATCAGATCATAGCCTTTCTGGGGGGAACGTGCAGCGTCACGATCTGCGGGGCCGCACCGGAGCGGTGCCTGAATGCGCTCCCCGGAGCCGGGATCACCTTTTGGGATATTCGCTGCCGGGACGAACTGCATTACAGCTTTTCCGTGTTTCAGAAGGACAGAAAACGTCTGGAACGGGTTGCAATGGAAAACTACTGTTCTGTGGAGGACTGTAGGGAAAGGGGGTTGCCGAAGCTCGGGAAAAGACTGTGGAAGCGGCCAGTGTTCCTGTTCGGCATGGCGGCGGCTCTGTTTTTGTCATTTTTCCTGCAATCCTTCGTCTGGGTGATTGAGGTGGAGGGAAATTGCAGGGTTCCTGCGGAGCGGATTGTACGGGAATTGGAGAAC
>JAEDOJ010000133.1 GCA_016302015.1 Oscillospiraceae bacterium
GGTTCAGGGCATGGCGGAAACCACCGCCACGGAAGAATCCCAAGCGGTAGAATAAGCCTGTTGTCACTTGACAAATAGAACGACACCATGGCGTAATTGAACTGTGGCATGGAATTGCCGGACGGAACGTTGAAAGGAAGGATGAAACCATGAAAAAGAGGAAAAAGCTGGTATTACTTGGGATGCTCTTGGTTCTTGTGATGGTGTTTATTTGCGGATGCGCCGAATCGGGGAAGCCCAGCGTTGAGAAGCCCAATGCGGGAAACGATGTTGTGGAGTATGTCGCCGGGCAGGAAACCGAAAAAGTCACAGAGCCGACGGCGGAAGAAACCAAAGCTCCCGCAACGGAACCCACGAAGCAGGAAACCACGGAGCCTGAAACCACACAGGCACCGAAGTCTGAAGGAACGCTGATGGAAATGACCAGCACCATTCAGTACCGCACCAATGTTTTCCTGAGCGATTTCTCGGAGCAATGGTTCCACGAAGGACACAAAGGCTCAGGTAAGTTTGAGACAAAATCTGCGGACATCATGGAGATCGCAGAGTATTGCTGGATTTTTGCCAAGATCAATCTGAACAAAGCCGAAACGGTGGTAGTGGACGATATGCCCTATTACGGCGTTGGTATGGATACCATTGATTCGGTGGCGATGAGATTCTTCAATGTCCATGTGTATGAAAGCGACATCGGACAGAAGTTCCCCGGTTCCGGATGTGATGCCTTGCTGATCGACGGAAAACTCTGCTGCATTGCCGCAGACGGAGAGACCTACAATCATATGTCCGTTGTTGACACGCTGACCGATTTGGGAAATGGCAGAGTGCGGGCAGAGTTCTGCATTTATGCAATCAATGATATCGGCGGTGCCGGCAACCTTGTGCTGTCCGGCGGACTGATTCAGGATCGCAACGTCTATTACTACGGCATTGCGGAGGCAGAAGGACATCCCAGCTTCTCCCGCCATGCCAGCGGCGTGGCGATCATGGACTACAGTCTTAGCGCTGATGGAGATATTACCTATAAGCTTGTGTCTTATGAGGTAATGCCGTAGGCGCCCACCGACTATAACCCGAAAATCGGCGGCAGACTGTCAAAAGGGAAAGAGGAATTTTACAGAACCGGAGGGAATACTGCGATTTAAATCGCAACAGTATCCGCAGTCACGTCCACAGGATTCAGACCTTCGATCTGAACATCGTCCAGCCTTTCCGCAATCTGCCTGATTTCGGTGTGCCGGAGCAGCGTTTGTCCAGCCGCCCCGAACCTTGTCCCCCACAGAGAAATCCTGTTTGACATTTCTTGTTTTTTGTATTATCTTAAATACGGAGAGAGCATGATTGCCGCTGGGATCACCTTTACGGGCCTCAGTCTTGAACGGTATGCTCTCTTCACAAGGTAGCTGAGTTATCATCGGTTAAGCCTTCTTTCGAGGAGAAAACACCGTCAGATAATTCAGCTATCTTTCTATATCTTTCAGTTTGAGAATAGCTCCCTCCTCTATTCGGCACTTAGCAAGTACGAATTCCGCCAACGGTCAACGGTTCATTTTTCGCGGCGATTGCATAATTTTCTCCCCTCCTGCCATACTATTCCGGGGTGATGGTATGGAAGAAACCTTGCGTCAGCCGGAGGGCGGCTACGAGGGCGCCATAACGGATGAGAATATCTCCGCCATTTTTGCGGGGGCGGGAGATTTTAACCGCCGGGCGCTGCAGGTTGGCAGTCATACATTATATATATACGCAATCGACGGCCTGACCTCCGGAGGGGACATCTCCGAATATGTGGTAAAGCCGCTGCTGCAGGACACCCGAGCCATGTCCATGGAGGACTTATACCGCCGCGCGCTGTTGTCCACGGTCTATAATTCCGTGGCGGAGGCCTGCGAAGACCTGAACACCCTTTGTCTGAAGCTGGTCAACGGGTTCTGCGTGGTTCTGTTTGGAGAAAAAGCCATTGCCTTTGAAACCAAAACCGGGGAAAAGCGGTCTCCATCTGCGCCGGAGGTGGAGAATACGGTCAAGGGCCCCAAGGACGCTTTCACCGAAACGATCCGCACCAATACCAGCCTTTTGCGGCGGCACCTTCGGACGCCCGCCCTCCGTCTCTATGAGACCAGAGTGGGCAGAAGGAGCCTGACCAACGTGACGGTTGCATATATTGAGGGCTTGACCGATCCGGCTTTGGTGGAGCAAATGAAGCAGCGTCTGCGATCCATCGACATTGACGGCATGGTAACCCCGGCCTCCGTGGAGGAATATATTACAGGCTCCCGCCCCACCGCCTTTCCCCTGCTCCAATATACGGAGCGGACGGATCGCTTTGCCCAGGCGATTCTGGACGGGAGAGTGGGACTGCTGGTGGACGGCCTGCCTCTGGGCTATCTGGTTCCCGTGGATTTGGGCTATCTGATGACCTCGGCGGAGGATCGGGGAACGGATTATCTGTCCGCCTCGGTCATCCGGGTGATCCGCTATGCCGCCATGCTGGTGAGCCTGTTTCTTCCGGCGCTTTATGTGGCCATGGTGGCGTTCCACCCGGAGATGATTCCTACGAAGCTGCTGGAATCCATCATCGAGAGCAAGCGGGCGGTGCCCTTCCCGACGATTTTCGAGGTGCTGGGTCTGCTGATCGCCTTTGAGCTGCTGCAGGAGGCCAGTGTTTCTCTGCCTCAGAATATCGGGCAAAGCCTTTCCATCATCGGCGGCCTTGTGGTAGGCAGTGCGGCGGTGGAGGCAAAAATTTTGTCCCCGGCGGCGCTGATCGTGGTGGCTGCCGCGGGAATCGCGGGCTTTGCCATTCCAGGACGGAGCTTTGCCGCCGCTCTGCGGCTGTGGAGGATGGGCCTGGCGGTGCTGGCCAGCCTTTTCGGCCTGTTTGGGGTGACCCTGGGGGCATTGGGGCTGACAGTGCATCTGGCGGGGCTGGAATCCATGGGGGTGGAGTATCTGGCGCCCTTTTCGGAGGTGTCCGGCAGTGGGGCGGTGTTCCGTCAGCGGTTGAAATGCAGGAAGTATCGGAATGCCAACCTGCGCCCCCAAGACCTGAAAAATCAGAGGTGAGACCATGAAATGGGGATATTTGCTGGCCGGGGCGGCGCTGACCCTCTGCTTCGGCCTGCCCTTTCGGGAATATAACACGGAAACCCTCCTTCCCCTTCATTACCTGCAGGTGGCAAAAGCCTCCGGAGAGGTGCGGATTGTCAGCGACGTTGGGGAAGGACGGGGCAAAAGCTGGAAGACGGCGGTGGAGGATTTGAAACGCAACGCCTCCGGGGACGTGTTTTTCCACACGGCGGAGCAGATAATCTGCTGTGCCCCGGAGCTTTTGCCGGAAATTGCGGAAAGCGGACTGGTGCGCCCGGCGGCACAGGTTTATTTTGCAAAGGAGCTGCAGGAACCGGAGGGACTTTCGGACTACCTCAGCGCCCATGAAAGCGGCTGGACGGTAGCGGATGTCCGGGGAGGCCGGACATGACCAACGCCAAACAGTATTATGCCCTTGGCTTCACGGTATTTTCCTTCCCGGCGGTGTTTTTTCTGCCGAAGCTGGGCTGGGTCTGGGCGCTGGGGTCGGCGGCCTTCGGGGCGGCGCTTTTGGGGATTATGATTTTGCTCCACCGGCGAGACCCCCGCCCCCTCACCGCCATAGCCGGGAAAAGCCCGGCGGGGAAAGCCGTCCTCGTCCTTGTCCTGCTGTGGAATCTGCTGACGTTGGGGGTCACCGTAAGGATTACGGGTCAGATTTACCCCACCGCCAAGGCAGGGCCGCTGGTGGGTCTGCTGCTGCTTCTGCTGGCGGATTACGCCGCCCGAAAGGGAAACAGAGTCATTTGCCGGACGGGAGCCATTATTTTTTTCTTTTTGGCAGGCTTTTACGCCTTGATTTTCGCCTTTGGCCTGCCCGGGCTTCAGCCGGCCTGGCTGACGGTGGAAAAACCCGTGTCCTGGAGACTCCTCCCGGCGGTGCTGGCGCCGGTGCCGGTGCTGTTTCTCTGCGGGGAGGAAAAGGGGAACCCTCTGCCCTGGCTGACCGGGGGGATCCTTCTGGCGGGGCTGGCGGCGGTGTTCTGCGCCGGAGGACTCTCTCCCGGGGTGGTGAAGGAGGAAGCCTTCCCCTTCTATACCGCGGCGAAAAGCGTGTCCATTCTGGGTGTGATGGAGCGGATGGAGGCGCTGGTGTCCGCCGGACTGACGGCGGGAGCCTTCGCCCTTCTCGCAGTGGTCTGCACGGTCAACCGAAAAATCATCCGCCTGTTCTTTCCGAAGGAAAACAGCTTCACCCCGGCGATCAATTTTTTTCTGGGCGGGGGTTCGTTTTGGGTGCTGCCTGTCCTCCCGGCGTGGATTCTCCCGGCAGGAACCACCATATTTTGGGGTTTCATTCCACTGACAATACTAATTGTGGCAAATGCAAAAGATTTTAAAAAAATATGAAAAAAGTATTGACAAATGGGTAAGAAACGAGTATAATAGCCAAGCGTTCTGAAGTGAGCCGTCAAAAACTTAAAAATTTTAAAATAAATGAAAAAAGTTCTTGACAAACGCTTTGAAACGTGCTAAAATGTTAAAGCTGCGTTGCGGTGGAGAGTTCACTTGATGAAGCCGCAAGAAACGCTTTTTAAATAGGCTGCGAAAGCAGCGGTGTACCTTGTAAATTAAACAACGAGAACATGAACAAACACCTTGGACAA
>JAEDOJ010000134.1 GCA_016302015.1 Oscillospiraceae bacterium
CACAGTCAACTGCACCCAGCTGGGGAGCATGATGGGCACGGACATCTCCATGCGCACAGATAACAGAAGCTGTTTCATCATCAAAAACAGAGATTGTGCATTTTAACTAAAGCGCCCCGGGGGAATTCTACAGAAATATAGAAAAAATAGCAAATCCTTTACATCATCCGAAGAGTATGCTATAGTTCAATGGACAATGGCAGATAAACTATCTGTCTTGATAATTAAGGAGGAAAAACAATGAAAAAGCTTATCGCAATTGTTCTGGCCCTGGCCATGGTTCTGAGCCTGGCAGCCTGCGGTGGCGCAAAGCCCGCAGAGACGAAGGTTTCCGTTTTCTGGTACGACGAGGCTGACGTGTACCTCAGCACCGTCCGTTCCGAGCTGAACAAGTCTCTGGAGACTGCCGGTATCGCATACGACAACCAGTATGCCGGTAAGGATCAGGCTAAGCAGCTGGAGCAGATCAAGACCGCTATCGCTGGCGGCACCACCCTGCTGGTCGTGAACGTCGTCACCTCCGGTGACCCCGACATCGCTCAGGCTGTTCTGGATGCAGCCGGCAAGGTTCCCGTTGTCTTCTTCAACCGTCCCATCGGCGCTGACGGCTCCGAGGTCACCCTGCTGAACGGCAACGCTACCTCTTGCTTCATCGGCACCGATGCTCCTGAGGCTGGCCACATGCAGGGCAAGATGGTCGGCGACTACGTCCTGGCTAACTTCGACACCGTCGACCTGAACGGCGACGGCAAGATCTCCTACGCAATGTTCAAGGGTGAGGAAGGCAATGCTGAGGCTATTGCCCGTACCCAGTTCGGCGTTGAGGATGCTGACGCTGTTCTGACCGCTGCCGGCAAGCCCGCTCTGGAGTACTTCGACGCTCAGGCTTCCCAGAAGTGGCAGACTGACCCCGAGGGCGCATGGTCTGCTAAGGCTGCCAAGGACTACATGGACACCAACATGGTTACCTACAACAAGGACAACAACAACATGATCGAGCTGGTCATCTGCAACAACGACGGCATGGCTGAAGGTGTTGTCGAGTCCCTGAAGCAGGCTGGCTACAATGCTGCCGGTCAGCACGTCATCCCCGTCTTTGGCGTTGACGCAACCGACGCTGCAAAGGCTCTGGTCGCTGAGGGTTCCATGATCGGTACCGTCAAGCAGGACAACGTTGGTATGGCTGAAGCTATCTGCGCTACCGTCAAGGCTATCGCTGAGGGCAAGACCCCCGCTGATGCTCTGGCTGCTCTGAACGATGCCCGCTTCACCATCGCTCCCGAGTGCGCTTCCAAGCTGTACGTTGCTTACGCTCCCTACTTGGGCGAGTAATTTTCGGTAATTTCCGGGCAGCTGTCGCTTACGGCGGCAGCTGCCCCTTTCCCGATTTTCAAAGGATACGCAGCGGTGAACGCCGATCGGATAAATCGGCGCTGACCATTCCGTATCAGGTTGTGCGGAAAAACAAGCAAGGGAGGAAACTACATGGAACAGGATATTCTGCTGCAAATGGTGGGTATTTCCAAATCCTTCCCCGGTGTCAAGGCACTTGATAATGTTTCTTTGAATGTTCACGGCGGTACCGTCCATGCCCTGATGGGCGAAAACGGTGCCGGCAAGTCCACGCTGATGAAATGTCTTTTCGGCATTTACGGCAAGGATAGCGGACACATCTATCTGGAAGGCAAAGAAATTGACTTCAAGAGCAGCCGGGAGGCTCTGGACAACGGCGTTGCAATGGTGCATCAGGAGCTGAACCAGGCACTCAAGCGCAGTGTCATGGACAACATCTGGCTGGGTCGTTACCCCACCGTTATGGGCGGACTGGCTGTCAACGAAAAGAAAATGTATGAGGATACCATGGCGGTATTCGAGGAACTAGGTATCAATGTGGATCCCCACCGGATCATGAGTACCATGCCCGTTTCTCAGCGCCAGATGGTGGAAATTGCCAAGGCAGTTTCCTACAATTCCAAGGTCATCGTCTTTGACGAACCTACCTCTTCTCTGACCGAAGAAGAAGTGGAGCATCTGTTTAGGATCATCAACATGCTCCGTGACCGGGGCGTGGGCATCATCTACATCTCCCACAAGATGGCAGAGATCAAGCGGATCTCCGACTACATCACCGTCATGCGTGACGGTCAGTGGATTGCCACCGAGCGGGCAGCGGATCTGGAGATGAATGATATTATCCGTCTGATGGTTGGCCGTGAACTGACCAATCAGTTCCCCCCCAAGACCAATGTGCCCGGCGATGTGTATCTGAAGGTGGACGGTCTGACCGGCATGTACAACCAGCTTCGTGACGTTTCCTTCTATGCCCGCAGAGGTGAGATTCTGGGCCTTGCCGGTCTGGATTCCTCCGGACGTACCGAGACGCTGGAAAGTATCTTCGGCATCCGCACCCGTAAGGAAGGCATCATTTCTCTGAATGACCAGCCCTGCTTCAACCGCAGCGCCGGTGAATCCATCAAGAACGGCTTCGCCCTGCTGACGGAAGAGCGCCGGGCCACCGGTATTTTCGGTGTTCTGGACATCAAGGCCAATACGGTTATTTCCAGTCTGAAGCGGCATCTGCGTTTCGGCCTCTATCTGAGCGAAAAGACCCAGAGGGAGGATACCCAGCATTATATTGATGCCATGCATACCAAGACACCCTCTCAGGAGACCAAGATCCGCAGCCTTTCCGGCGGTAACCAGCAGAAGGTCATCATCGGCCGCTGGCTGCTGACAGAGCCGGAAGTGCTGCTGCTGGACGAACCCACCCGCGGTATCGACGTGGGCGCCAAGTATGAGATCTATCAGCTGATTCTGGATCTTGCTAACAAGGGCAAAACCGTTATCATGGTTTCTTCCGAAATGCCCGAGCTGCTGGGTGTCTGTGACCGGATCGTGGTCATGTCCGGCGGCCGCGTTGCCGGCGAAGTGGACGCCCGCAACACCACCCAGGAAGAGATTATGACCCTGGCCGCCAAATACGTCTAAGGAGGATAAACAAAATGGCAAATCCTATTGCAACGCTGCAACGCACTGCTGCTGAATATCAGAAGATGAGCAAGAAGGATCAGAAGCGGTACATCACCGATCTGATTCTGAATAATGCTCTGTATATTCTGATGCTGGCATTCTGTATCTACACCGCCATCCAGCGTCCCAACTTCCTTTCCATGGGTAGCTTGGGCAACCTGACCGTTCAGGTTGCTGCTTACCTGCCCATGGCTCTGGGTATCGCCGGCTGTATCGTTCTGACCGGTACCGACCTGTCCGCAGGCCGTGCTGTCGGTTTGACCGCTGCCATCACCGGCGCATTCCTGCAGAGAAGTGACTACGCAAACAAGATGCTGACCTTCCTGCCCGAAGTAACCCCCTTCTGGATGTTCGTTACGTTGCTGAGCGTTTTGGCCATCGGTGCCCTCATCGGTCTGATCAACGGCTTCTTTGTGGCGAAGTTCAGCCTGCACCCCTTCATCGTGACACTGTCCACCCAGCTGATCACCTACGGCATCATCCTGTGGTTCTTTGACTTCAACAACGGTGCCCCCATCGGCGGTCTGGATGAAATCTACCGTAACTTCCTGGGTACCCCCATGTTCTACATGGGCAACACCCCCGTGCCTCTGTATGTGCTGTATGCTGTCCTGCTGACCGCTCTGATGTGGTTCATCTGGAATAAGACCATCTTCGGCAAGAACATGTTTGCCGTGGGTTCCAACAGTGAAGCTGCCAGGGTTTCCGGTGTCAACGTGTTCCTGACCACTATGCTGGTCCATACTCTGGCCGGCGCCATGTACGGCTATTCCGGCTTTGTGGAAGGCTTCCGCTCCGGCTCCATTGCTGCCGGTACCGGCGCCAACTACGAGTGTGACGCCATCGCAGCCTGCGTCATCGGCGGTGTTTCCTTCGTCGGTGGTACCGGTAAGATCAGCGGCATCATCATGGGTGTCTTCGTGCTGCGTATCATCTTCATCGCTCTGACCATGCTGGGTGTCAGCTCCTCCAGCCTGTACATCATCAAGGGTGCCATCATCCTCTGCGCCTGTGCTCTGGATATGCGTAAGTACCTGGTGAAGAAGTAATGGAAAAATCCCGCACCAATCCCGACATTCCGGAAGAGCAGGTTCCCAAATTCCGCGGACTGTACCGGTACGTGAAAATTTCCGTCAAGGCTCTGGATCGGATCATTCTGGCCTGTATTGCGGTTATTTTGATCGTGGTGGCTCTGGAAATGCGAAATCCCGGCTTTACCATCACCTTTGATTCCAGAGGCGGCACCGATGTGCCTGCACAAAACCAGATGTACGGCGAGCTTCTGGACGTACCGGAGACGCCTACCCGCGAAGGGTATCTCTTCACCGGATGGTACAAGGATCACGCCTGTTTTGAACAATGGAACGTAGAAATAGAGACCATTGAGACGGATATAACCCTCTACGCCGGTTGGGAAAAACTTGAATAGCAAAGCATCCCCTGGTGCGATTCGCATCAGGGGATTATTTATCAGTTTACTATCCTATTTGTGAGGGGGAAAACCTGATTTCCACTCCCGCCCTGATCCGGGGTGTTGCCGCTCGTTTTGTCCAGCTGGGCTGCAAGGTGGAAGGCTTCGATGCCTACTGCGAGTCCACCGTTCTGCCCGGCTCCGGCCTTTCCTCTTCTGCTGCTTACGAAGTGCTGATC